>JBCAZB010000119.1:0-7426 GCA_038533315.1 Pseudomonadota bacterium
AGTAATTGGGTAGCGATAGACTGACCCCGATACTAATCCCGATCGCAATACCAACCCCGACAATGAGCCACCACTTTCTACACCAAAGCAGCGCTATCAATTCGGAAACGGTAACGACTCGCAAGGGCGCAAAATCGGGATTTTCGTCCATCACACTCATAGCTATTTTTTCGCTGCCATTAGGCTGGACACTTTTAGCCTGAGAATTGAGCCCGCAATGTGCTCGGCACAAGAATTTCTGGTCAGCCCTATCACTAGAATGAATTCACCGCCGCAATGGCAATCGCGAGGTTGTACACGATTTGTGTGACGCTGCCCCACAAAGTGAGTGGCGCCAACCGATCCGCATCCAGCGGAACAACAATTGTATCGCCAGGCCTGATGTCTGTTCCGCCAACACGCCGTAACCAACGACTGTTTGATCCCGCAATCACTTCACCGTTGGCCCGCACAACATAGATGTTTTTTTCATCTGCTTTAGGTGTAATGCCGCCACTACGCGAAATGTAGTCAGCTCGATCTAGCGTTGGGTCGTATACGTGCGACGTCGCATACTGTACCTCGCCAATGACGGTGACCTCCTGAGTAATCTGCGGCACGATGAGCCGATCACCATCGCGCATCTGGATATCCGCCGGCCCGTCAGCCCCGTCTATGACGCGCCGAAGATCAATAACCAGGCGCCCAGTTGCGCGTGTCTCTTTGAGTTGAGACAACAACCCCTGACCCAGTGCGAAGGCTTGCTGCGCGCTGGCGTCTGCAGCGACTGCCTGCAACGAATACGTGGCAAGATCCGCCTCAAGACGCCCAATCAACACGTCGAGTTGTTCCTCCTCTCGCTCCTTCAAAGACTCGCGGGTAAACACACTGCCATCTAGAAAAGCGAGATTGGTGACACCGCCGGCACGGGCGATTACCGATGTGAGCGTCTCACCGCGCTGGATCGGGTAGACACCCGGAAAACGCACTTCACCCTCGAGCGCGACCGATTCCTGCTCCCGCCATTCCGGGATTTCGCGGATGGTGAGGTAGTCATAAGGCTGCAACACCTCATCAGCGAATGTTTCGCCTGCGACAACACCGGCGAGGTCGATACGTGCTAACGTGGTCACACGGTTGCCAGAATCACTGATGGTGTATCGGCTCAATTCTGCCTCGTCAATAAATGCCGAATCGGCTAGCCCGCCCCCAGCGCGAATAAGATCGCTGATGCGCATATTGGCTTCCAACGGATATTGGCCAGGCGCACGCACCGAACCTCCGATCTCCACTCGGCGCACGCCGTCGCCGGGCGAGGCCTGCGCCGCCAATTCGTCAAGCACCTTGCGGATTGCCGCGCCGCGCCCCTCATCCAGTGGAAACACCCGAATCGTGTCACGTGCCTCCAGCGCGATATTGAAACGGCCGGACGGGTTACGAATCGCTGCAGCTAAATCCGTCGATAACACCTCGATCTTGCCATCATCTGTAATCTCGCGCCGAACCAGCACGTAGCCGGTATCCGCCCGGGGCTGCAAAACGGCCAAAGAAGGGATGACGTCGAGCAACCGAAGACCGCTGCGCCATTGGTACTGTGCTGGTCGTCGAATATGCCCGACCACATTGACCGCGTCATCGAAACGATCAAACACCGGCATTATGCGAAGCACATCGCCGTCGCGAAGCAACTCCTTACGACCAATTTCTGAAGTCAGATCAGCATCAACTATCGTTCTGTCGCCACGTTCGGCGATACGCTCAATACGACCGGACGCTGCTAACGCAAGTGGTGTCAATCCGCCGGCAACGCGAACCAACTCTTCGGCAGTGGTCTTCGACTTCAGTTCGTAAAAGGCTGGTCGCTGTACCTCACCTTCAACACCAACCCGATCGCCAACAGGAGGCACGAATATCACGTCGCCCGGAAGCAAACGGCGGTCATTACGCGTATCGCCACGTAGTAACAGATCATACAAATCCAGCGAACCCACTAACTGACCGGACCGTTTCAGTTGCACACGGCGAAGGCTACCGGAGGTCTTAACGCCACCCGACAAGAACAAGGCGTTTGTCATCGTGCTGAGCCCACTCACAGTGTATGAGCCCGGACGCGCGACATCGCCCAATACAAAAACACGGATCGAGCGAAGCTCTCCCATCGTTACACTGGTTCTTACGCCGATTTTTTGCTCAGCGACGCGCTCTGCAATTTCTTCACGAGCTTTATCAAAGGTGAGCCCCGCAACAGTGAGCGGCCCGAGCTCGTCAAGCATGATCGACCCGTCTCGCGTTACAACGACCATTTGGGAGTTATTTTCGGGGCCGAAATAATCAATACGCATTTCGTCACCCGGCCCGAGCACATAGCTCGCGGGTACCGGGATGTCCGTGGCCGGTGCAAAGCTCGTCGGCACACCCTCAAACAAGTCGTAGCCAAAGTACGTAAGTGCAGCTGCGCCAATCGGCGCAAGTGGTAGTACTTGAACCTGAGGTGTGAATAGGCGCAAGTCGCTTTCCGCACCCAATCGCGCCGCGATTTCATCGGCTGTCAGACCAGCCATTGGGATCTCTGCGACACCCGGTAAAACTAGTACACCGTTATCATCCAACTCATAGGTTCTGGTGCCGATTAGCGCTTCAAGGATCGGGCGTCCTGCCAACTCCTGTTCAAAGTCTAATCCTGCAGGCAACTCGTCATCATCCTTCTCGGCAAAGGTAATAACCAATGTTTCGCCGCCAGCAACGCGCGGATCACTTTCGTTAGTCTCGTCGTCGGGCTCTACCGGATCCGCCAGGAGCTCGGGGAACTCCAATCGCTGCGCTGGCGTCAGGCTGTTCGCACTCAACCCGAATTGCTCCATCAATTGCTGTCGCTCGGACGCAGGCAACGAACGCAGCATTTGCAGCTGCTCAGCAGAAACTTCTGGAATACTCTGCCCAAATCCAGTCTGAGAAAACAACAAGAGAGCCAGTGCCGCGAACAGCATCTGTGAGGATCGATTGAACATGAAAACCCTAGTCTCGCTCTACCGCAACGCAAAATATACGCGGGATGCGCCCGGTGTCTTAAGTTATTCGTCTAATGATAGCGGATATTGTGATTCAAAAGGGCATTCGCCAGCCAATGAATAGCCTGGAATCATTATTAGCTTCACCACTGACGCTGTCTTCAAATCGCGACACGCCAGCACCAATCTCAAGTATGCCCTCTGCGATTTCCGTGCGATAACTCAACTCCAAAGCTGCGTAGTCGGCAGGGGTTGCCGTCAGCGTATTGCTCTCGTCCGGCGGCCCATCGGTGTTCAAAGAAGCATCGCGAACGAGAACCTGCCACACATCGCCGTCGCTCTCAGCAAACACGGCACCTACGCTAATGACTTCGGCATCGTTGTCTGCACTATGGCCAATGCTACGTCCTTTGTATCGGTAGCCAGTCTCGTAGATTCCATTGTTATAACCACAGTTAACCAGACTACTTGATTCGTAGAATTGGCAGGTCGTACCCGCAAACTCAGCAAATGCGCGATAATGCAGACCACGATAGCGACCACTGAATTCAAAACCGAGGAGCCCAAGATAGCGACTCGGAAACCCACCCGCTTCGTCTTCACCGATCATCTGCAGATAGCCCGCGCCGTTTAACGGCGCAAAAGCGGGTGCCCAACGCACATCCACCCCTGCTAACTGGTTGCCAGGTTCAGTGCTGAGATCGACGTTATCGTCACCGCGATTGTCTCGTCCGATTGCAATTTTCACCAAGGTGTCCACGTCGCATGGCCGATCTCCGCTGCCACACCATTGCGCGGTTCGCGACAATCCGATCTCGAGCGAATCCAGTGGTTTAAAGTTAAGTCTAAGGCCAAGAAATCTAGCATTGGGTACTGCTCGATCGTTCTCGAGTTGCCCCCATACAAAGCTGGCATCCCAATGTCCCAACCAGCTTAACCATTTGGTCTTAAATGGCGTTGTGTCGTTTCTCTCGATGGAAAAAGCCGGTATTGGGCGTTGGTTGTTTCCAAGAATGATGCTGCCGTCGTAACCTGGTCCCCACCAGCGCTCCATCGCACCGGCCGACACCATGTAATTGCCTATCGCAACACCAACGTAGCTACCGTCGAGGCGCACGTCCTGGTCGTCATCCGGACTACTGACACCATTGACAACAATTTCGGCTGCAAATCGGTCGCCGAGCCATCCGGCGGATAGCGCGATGTCTGTATCTTCGCGCGCGCGATCTTCAAATCCACGCAGAAGCCCGGGCTCGGTATCGTAATGTGCGTCGATTTCCGCCTGAATGGTACGCCGCCGGGTCGCCTGACTGCCGATTCGCCGAACACGCAATAACGCCTCGCTCTCAACATCAGAGAGCTGCTCAAGACTGCGGTAATCTGCGATATCGTTGAGGATATCGCCCCACGACAAAGGCCAACTGGTGACCGGCGCCTTGATAACGCCTGCGTCAGCCAGCGTCTGGATATCATGCCGTAAGGCCAAATCGCCCGGCGGTACCCAAGGGCCAGCCTGGGCCGACCAACAAAGCGCTAACAACGCACTAGCCGCTACCAAGAGCTTCAAGCTAAACATTCGCATGAGCGAGGATTTCCCTACCCGATAGACAGGGGCTGCATACTATCAGGTTATGTCAGAAAGCGGCGCCGGGCAGCGGATCAAATGACCTCGCAGGCCACCTCAAAATCGAGGCGAGGCAATCGCGGATGCAGCGCGCTCGTATCGCCATAGCCCAGATTGCAGAGAAAATTCGATCGCCAACGGCCATCCGGCCAGAACTCAGCGTCCAGTTCGGCGGCGTCATAGCCAGACATCGGCCCACAGTCGAGCCCCTTAGCGCGCGCAGCCAACATAAAATAGGCCGCCTGTAACGTGCCGTTACGCACCGCGTTGGCCTGCGTGATCTCTTCGCTGCCCGTAAACCACTCCCGTGCCGATGGCTCATGCGGGAATAGCTCCGGCACCTTGTCATAGAACGCCATATCGTAGGCGATGATCACGGTGACGGGCGCGGTCATGGTTTTATCGACATTGGATGGGATCAGGAAAGGACGCAGGCGTTCGCGTCCTGCGTCGGTCGTCACGAAAACGAACCGTGCCGGAGAACAGTTAGCACTGGTTGGACCCATTTTGGCGAGATCATAGACCTCACGCAGAAGCGCCTCATCGACTGGCTTGTCCTGCCATTTGAAATGGCTTCTCGCCTTGCCAAGAATAATGTCTTCTGCGGGTTGACCGATGGCGCTCATGCAATAGCTCCTGTGTATAGCTGGACTGTAGAGAGTGGCGATTAGTCGTGCACTTGCCACTGATCGGCAACATATTCCACACGACCGTCTTCCTCAAGCTTACCGAGGTGCGCCAGCAGCGAATAGCGCGCGATTGGCAGCAACCGCGGATCGACTTCGTCATACACCGATTCGAGCAGCGTTTGTGTATCGCACGGTGCCAATTCGCCGAGACGTTCAATCACCTTTGCTTCGCGCTGCAACCGATGCGCGACTATCCAATCGACGACAGCGTGCGGGTTATCCAGCAATTCACCATGACCTGGCGCAATCTGCGCAACCGGGTACTGCTTTAGCAATTCCAGCGAATCGAGATACTGACGCATATTGCCGTCGGGTGCGGCAATCACGACAGTCGAGCCGTTCATGATGTGGTCGCCGGTAAACAGCATGCGATTGTTGTGCAACAGATAGCACACATGATTGGATGCATGGCCGGGTGTATGGATCACCTGAATACTGAGGTCTTCGAACGTCAATACTTCATCGTGTGCGACAACATGGTCAGGCACGAAAAAACGATCGTTCTCCGGGGTACTCGGCGGCGGCATGCCGTAGACAGTAGCGCCGCTTCGCTCGGCCAAGGCCATCGCCGCCGGCGAGTGGTCGCGATGCGTATGGGTGACCAGAATAGCGCGCAAACGTCCAGCAGCGTGTGCCAACAGCGCATCGATGTGATCGGGCATCGCCGGACCAGGATCGATTAGCACCAGATGATCATCACCCAGCCAATAGCCGTTCGTGCCCGGTCCGGTCATGACACCTGCATTGGGCGCGATGTAGCGCGTCACCCAATCGTCGAGCTGGACCGGCACGGCCGGCCGCATACGGATTTCAGCGTCTTCCGTCATTGACTCGCGTCTAGCAGATCGATGTGAACGCGCTCGCCATCCTGACGGATCACCGGCAGGATTTCGCGAATAGTCGACGGGTCTATCGCTTGCGCGGCAGCCATGACCGCGTCGACTGACGTGTGGTTCGACAGCCAGCGCAGGTTTTCGACGGTTGGTGGATGCAGCTTGAGCTCGCGTTGCATCTCCGGCTGCATCGCAGCGACCGGGCAAACCCATCGGCTGCAAATCGTCTCCCGACCATCGGCCACACCTTCTTGTCCGTCCGGCACTGCCGCGACAAAAAAACGGGTTGCATAACGACGCGGCAGCGCTTCCGGCGTCGTCCAGAAGCTGACATACGCGAGGTCGTCACAGGTCAGGGTCAAAGACTCTGACTCACAGACTTGAAGTAGCGTCAGGCTGCCGTCGGCGAGTGCTTTACGGTAATCCTCGAAGCGATCACAGTGATGCTGCTCGCCAGGTTGGCACCGTTGTCCTGCAAAATCTCTCGCCAACAGATAACCACTCTCTTCGAAACACTCGCGTATCGCTGCGACCCACAATGCGAGACCGCCGACTTCAACACCCAGTTGCTGCGACGCCTCGGTATCGCTGATACCCACGCAATAGGGTTCCAGCTGCTCTGCATAGTCGGCGTCCGCGGCCAGTCCACCGGGAAACACCCACGCCCCGCCAAAGTCAGCACTGCGATGTCGCTGAAGCATGAACACTTCGATGCCATCTGCGGCCGGTTTGTCTCGGACCAACATGATCGTCGCCGAGTCTCGGGCAGGTGCGATACTGGATTTTGCTGTCATGTGATTCTCCGCTGGCGCAGGTAATGGCCTGCGCGCCGCAGTGATGTACACTTAAGTCAACGCCGCAGCGAACCTGGGAGGCCGCTATGCAACTCATCACCGCCATTATAAAACCGTTCCGCCTCGATGATGTTAGAAATGCAGTCGCAGAACTCGGCGTGCAGGGCATGACCGTCACGGAAGTCAAAGGCTTCGGGCGGCAACGTGGGCACACGGAGCTGTATCGTGGCGCCGAATACGTGGTCGACTTTCTGCCAAAAAGCAAAATCGAAGTCGCAGTCGCTGACGATCAGGCGGAGGCGATTGTCGAGGCCATCGTGAACGCGGCCCGCACCGGAAAAATTGGTGACGGCAAGATTTTTGTCACACCGCTTAGCCAGGTTATTCGTATCCGTACCGGCGAATCCGGCGATCAGGCGGTCTAGCATCCGCCACCAAACCTGTCGCGCTGAAATGTTTTCTGCGTCCGTATGGTCTGGTAGTGGGACTTCGACAAACC
>JBCAZB010000120.1:0-7420 GCA_038533315.1 Pseudomonadota bacterium
GGCGTTTGAAAATTTGCCGGGGTACGACTTCGCGCCGAGCTATGTTGAGGTTAGCGATAGTCGTCTGGGGCAACTGAGGATGCATTATCTGGACGAGGGTCCACGCTCCGCGACAGAGACACTGTTGCTGCTTCACGGCGAGCCGAGCTGGTCTTATCTATACCGCAAGATGGTTCCGCTACTTTCCGCCGCTGGCTACCGTGTCATCGCTCCGGATCTGATCGGTTTTGGTCGATCCGACAAGCCCGCACGTATCGCCGACTATAGCTACGCGCAGCACGTCGACTGGATGCGGCAGTTTGTCGCACAGTTGGGACTGCAGGGTATCACGCTGTTCTGTCAGGACTGGGGTGGGTTGATTGGTCTACGCGCCGTCGCTGCAGAGCCAGCGCGCTTTCGCCGCGTCTGTGTCGCCAATACGGGTCTGCCGGAAGGCACTGAGCCGGTCCCGAAAGCGTTTCGCCACTGGCAGCGATTCGCACGCTGGTCGCCGCTGTTCCCAATCGGCAAGATTCTACAGAAAGCCACAATTTCTACGTTGAGCCCGGCCGAGCAGGCAGCCTACGATGCACCTTTTCCGAATCGCCGTTACAAGGCAGGTGCTCGTGCGTTCCCACTACTGGTGCCAACCGCGCCCGATATGCCTGGCGCTGCCGAGAATCGGCAAGCGTGGCAGGAGTTAGCCCGTTTTCCCGGGCCTTTTCTTACGCTGTTCAGCGATCGCGACCCCATTACACGAGGCGTCGACAAGCTGTTTCAGTCTCGGCTGCCGTCAGCAGAAGGGCAGGCGCATGCAGTCATGCGTGGCGGCGGTCATTTTCTACAGGAAGACGTGGCCGAGCGGTTGGTCGAGCAACTTCAGTCTTTTGTTGCGGCGTGACGGTCGTTGAGTACGACGCAAGCATCTGCCAGCGAGTAGCCTTTCAACTGCAATAGAACGGCCATGTGATAGATCAGGTCAGCAGCTTCGCCGAGTAACGATTCTCCGTCCTCGTCCGTGACAGCGGCAATAGCCAATTCGACACCTTCTTCGCCGACTTTTTGTGCGACGCGAGCAACGCCCGCTTTGGCAAGTTGAGCGGTATAGCTCGCACTTTCATCCGCATTGTCGATGCGCTGCGCGATCGTGTTGTCGAGCTCCACGAGGAAATCATAGGCCATTGTTTGTGTACTCCGTCAGCTCAGGGTCGAATGTTGATGTCGTTTTCGATCAAGTATTTTTTTAGGGAGGGTATCGGTAATTCGCCACTGTGGAATACGCTGGCTGCCAACGCGCCGCTGACATTCGCCGTGCGAAACACGTCGAGAAAATCCTGCTGTTTGCCAGCACCGCCAGACGCGATCAGTGGCACCTTGCAATGCTCTCGGGCGATGGCGAGCTGTTCGAGATCGTAGCCCTGACGTACGCCATCCTGATTCATGCAATTCAGGACGATCTCTCCCGCACCTCGCGCTTGTACCTCAGTGATCCAATCCAGTGTGCGACGCTCGGCTTGGCGGCTCTTGTCAGGATCCCCGGTGTATTGATGCACTTGCCAGTCGTCTTCCTGCCAGCGGCTATCGATACCGACGACAACACACTGACTGCCAAAACGGGTGGCGAGCGTTTCGATCAGAGGTGGGTTTTCGAGTGCCGGTGTGTTGATCGATACTTTGTCAGCGCCACGATTCAGAACGTCTTCGGCAGCCTCCAGCGTACGAATACCACCAGCGACACAAAACGGGATATCGAGCTGCTCTGCGACTCGCGTCACCCAACTTCGGTCGACACTGCGGCCGTCCGGGCTTGCGGTGATATCGTAAAACACGAGTTCATCAGCGCGCTCTGTTCGGTAGCGAGCCGCGAGCGGCACAATATCACCGACAATGCGGTGATTTCTAAATTGGACGCCTTTGACCACTTTGCCATCGCGAACATCGAGACACGGAATGATGCGTCGTGTCAGCATGCGACCAATTGCTCCGCGGTAATTTTGCCTTCCAGCAATGCCTTTCCGGTAATGGCGGCAGGGAGCCCTGCGTCGCGAAGCGCTGCTAAGTCTTCGATACTGGAGACGCCACCCGACGCCTGCAATTGCAACTGCGGATAACGAGCTAATGTCGTCCGATACAATTCGATGGATGGCCCTGACAACGCGCCATCGCGTGAGATATCGGTGCACAATACGTGGCGTAGCCCAGCCGGCAGATACTGATCGATCAGATCGTTTAGTGTCACAGCGCTGGTCGACTGCCAAGCGTCCGTTGTGACGAGCGGCTGACCGTCGTTGTCAAATCGAACGTCGAGTGCGAGCACAATGCGCGACGCGCCAAAATGCGCAAACCATTCCACGACCAATTCTGGTTGCTTGACCGCGGTACTGCCGATGACGACGCGCTCGACACCATGATCCAACAGCGTTTGAATGTGCACGGCGGTGCGGATGCCGCCACCGACCTGCACACTAACGCCAGAGGCAGACACCATGCGTTCGATTAGCTCAGCATTCCGAGGAGTGCCGTCGCGGGCACCGTCCAGGTCGACGATATGCAGATGCGCGAGTCCGATAGAGGCGTAGTACTTCGCGCGCTCGACGGGGTCTACGTCATAGCGTGTTTCGGCGTCGTAGTCACCGTACAACAGGCGTACACAATGTCCATCGCGGATATCGATAGCGGGGATGATCTGCATGTCAACGGGTTCCAAGAATTACAGTTGCAGAAAGTTTTGCAGGATGCGAGCGCCGGTTTCAGCGGAGCGTTCGGGATGAAACTGGGTGCCGAAGAAATTGTCACGCTGGATCGCGGCGCTGAACGGCTCGCCATAGTCGCACTCGGCGATCGTTTCAGCCGAGATGGGCAACGCATAGCTATGTACGAAATAGCAGTGTGCACCGCGCTCGACGCCGCGTAACAAAGGGTTCGAAGTAACGCTGTTGAGAGTATTCCAGCCCATGTGGGGCACGGGCAATTCGGCGGATCGAGCGATCCTCGTACAACGATTGCTCGCTACTCCGAGACAGTCTGCGTCATCTTCGTCAGAGCCTTGTGCCAGCAGTTGCATGCCGAGACAGATGCCGAGTACCGGCTGTGTCAATGAGCGCAAGACTGCGACGAGCTCGAGCTGCTGCAGGCGCGACATGGCATCAGCCGCCGCACCGACCCCTGGGAGGATGACGCGCGCAGCGCCGGCTAGCGTATCGGCGTCAGTGGTCAATGTTGCCCGACTGCCCAGCCTCTCTAATGCAAACAAGAGTGAGGCGATATTGGCGCCGCCAGAGCCGACGATGGCGACCTCCGTGCTCATAACACGCCCTTGGTGCTCGGCAAATCGCTGCCGTTGATAGCGAGTGCTGGACGCAAGGCACGCCCGACGGCCTTAAAGCAGCCTTCGATCACATGATGTGCGTTCTCGCCATTGGCCTCGATGTGGATAGCGGCACCGATCGCTTGCGCCAGCGATTGAAAAAAGTGCGGCACCATTTCGGTGGCCATGCCGCCAACTCGCTCGCGCAGCAGGTCTGCCTGCATGCTGAAGGCGGGTCTACCGGACAGATCGATGGCAACCGTCGCTACCGTTTCGTCCATCGGCACGGTGAAGCCGTAGCGGCCGATACCGCGTTTGTCGCCCAGTGCTTGTTTTAGTGCGGCGCCCAGCGCAAGTGCAACATCTTCGACGCTGTGATGATCATCGACATCGAGATCGCCGCTACAGGCAACATTCAGCGAAAAGCCACCGTGCCGCGCGATTTGCTCCAGCATGTGATCAAAAAAGCCAATTCCGGTATGGATTGATGTCGACGATTCTCCGTCGAGTTGGACCGAAACAGAAATTCGGGTTTCGTTGGTATTCCGTTCAACGTGACCTCGTCGCGGCTGCAGAATCATCTCTTCGGCGATTTGCGGCCATTGCCAAGTTTCGCCGATTTGGAAGCCCTTGATGCCGAGTGCATCGGCTAGCTGAATGTCCGTTTCGCGATCACCAATCACTGCACAGCAATCGAGCGCCAAGGTGTTGCTGGCCAGGAACTTCGTCAACAATCCCGTTCGTGGCTTGCGGCAATCACAGTCCGAATCCGGCAGGTGAGGGCAGATCATCGTCTCAGAGAACTCGATGCCCTGAGATCGGAACAGCTCTATCGTAAACTGATGGGCGGCCTCGAAGTCTGCTTGCGGGAAAGCCGCCGTGCCAAGTCCGTCCTGGTTGCTCACCATGACGAATTCAAAACCCGCGTCGCGTAGTGCGATTAATGCCGGGATGACCTCCGCAACGAGACGGACCTTATCAATCGCGTCGACTTGAAAGTCATCCGGCTCCTCAATCAACGTACCATCGCGGTCAATAAATAAAATTTTTCGCGCGGTCATGAGGAGGTCTCCCCCATAGAAGAGAGGCTGCGCAAGGCTTCCAGTACGCGCTGATTATCCGAGTCAGAGCCAATCGTAATTCTCAAGCACCCTGTCAAACCGTCGGCATTGCTAAAGTCGCGGAGCAAGTATCCGGCCGCTTCCGTCACAGCGAGTGCGGCTGAGGCATCCTCAAATTCGACAAGCAGGAAGTTGGCATCGCTGGGCCAGACTCGCCTGACGCAGGGGAGTTCGGTCAGTGCCTCACGCATGGCCTCTCGTTGCTTGTTGAGTTGTGCAACACGTGTCGGCATCACCGAAAAACTCTCGCTGATTAACGCAGCGGTGGCACTCTCTACGCTCGGTGTCGGCACCGCATACGGTGGCATCACACGTGCTACCAGATCGATGACCGCCGAACTGCCGATCAGCGAACCGCAGCGGGCGCCGGCGAGGCCATATGCTTTGGACATCGTACGCAGAATGACAACGTTCGGGACCTGCAGTAACGCCATGACGGCTTGGCTATCTGCGAATTCGATATAGGCGGCGTCGACGATGACGAGTCCTTTGCCGTCCAACGCTTCGGCGAGACGACCGATGGCGCGCGGGGTGACACTCTGGCCGGTTGGATTATTCGGCGTCGTTACGAAGACGAGGCGTGTGGTTCCAGTCCAGGACGCGAGAATATCGTCGACGGGCAGTAAGTCGTCGTCGTCCAGACGAAGCGGCACGTTGTGCACGGCGGCGCCTTGAATATCGGCGTATACCTTGTACATGCCAAACGTCGGCGGGCAGATGACGATGCGGTCGACACCCGGGCGGCAGAAGCAGCGAATCAATAAGTCGATCGCCTCACTAGTGCCGCGCGTCACGAACAACTGAGTTGGGGATACGTCGTAGTGCGCCGCGAGCAATGTCGTCAGGTGATCAGGCCGAGCGGTCGGATACAGATTGAGGGGGCGCTCATGCGTATCCGATGCGCTCGTCCATGGCGCTTCGTTCGCATTCAGACGTGTCAGATCATCACGGTAGCTGGCTGGCACATAGGCATTGAGCGAGCGGATTTCGGGTCTTGCTAACCATGTAATGTCTCCACGACTAGTCATCGAGATCTTCCAATCGGAGGTCTACCGCCAACCGATGCGCGTCGAGGCGCTCCAGTTGTGCGAGTCGCGCCGCTGTGGGACCAATGTTACGTAGCCCATCCGCTGTGACTTCCTGCACGCTCATTTGTAGACAGAATTGATCGACGCCTAGACCGCTGTAATTTCTGGCATAGCCATAGGTTGGCAAAACATGGTTTGTGCCGCTGCAGTAATCACCCAGCGATTCCGGCGTCAGACTGCCAAGAAAGACCGAGCCTGCGCTGTGCACATCGACCAGTCGGTTACGCGCATCTTTGGTGTTGATAATCAGGTGTTCCGGCGCATAACGATTGCTAATGCGGATGGCCTCATCGATTGTCGCCACTTCAATCAACGCGCTATTCTTCAACGCTTGTCGGATAGTCTTTCTTCTAGGTAACGAGGTTAGCTGTTGCTCGATCGCAAGAACGACATGCTCGATCAGAGACGCTGAGTCGGTCAGCAGCACAACCGGCGAGTCTGGGCCGTGTTCCGCCTGTGACAACAAGTCTGCTGCGACATAGTGCGGACGTGCCGTGGCATCCGCGATCACCAGTACCTCTGATGGGCCAGCCGGCATATCTTGTGCAGCGCCTCTTGGGTCGCCAGCTGCCTGCGCTTTCGCCTCAGTAACATAGGCATTGCCGGGACCGAACAGTTTGTAGACTTTCGGGATAGTTTCAGTGCCATATGCCATCGCGGCAATTGCCTGTGCACCCCCGACCTTGAAGACATCTCGAATGCCTGACTCATGGGCCGCAAACAGGATCGCCGGGTCGACATTGCCATCCTGATCCGGCGGGGTGCACAGGACCCGCGTAGGACAGCCGGCAATCGCGGCCGGGATTGCGAGCATCATGGCAGCGGAGGGTAGTGGTGCACTGCCTGCCGGTACGTACAGGCCAACCGCTTGGATCGGCCGTGTCAGACGTTGGCAGCGAACGCCGGGTGCGGTCTCCATATCGATATCCGCGCGTTGTTGCGCTTCGTGAAAACGGCGAATGTTATCGATGGCCAGCAGGATTGCTTCTCGGTCCCTAAACCCGAGTGACAGTTCAGCGTCCGCAAACTCGAGCGTACTGACGCGCAGATCGTCGAGTCGGACCTTATCGAATTGGGCGCCGTACTCACGCAGCGCCATATCACCCTCTCTGCGTACGGCGTCGATGATGTCGCGAACGGTTTCTGTAATTGTCCCGGCTGCAGATACAGCAGGTCGCGCAAGAATGTCTTGTCGCTCCGAGGCTGTCAGATCGGACCACTGGTAGATCGGTAGCTTCATGCCAGCATCTTCTCCACAGGCAGTACCAGCATGGAACTTGCGCCCGCTTCTTTCAGGCTTTCCAGCGTTTCCCAAAACACGTTCTCTCGACAGACGGCGTGAATCGCTACCCGATCGTCAATGCCTTCCAACGGCAGGATCGTCGGTGCTTCACTACCGGGTAAAATCGCTTTGATCTCGCTGAGTGCGTCTCGCGGCGCATGCAGCATGATGTACTTGCTCTCGCTGACCTGCAATACCCCCTGAATGCGTTGCAACAACCGGTTGATCCACCGTTGTTTGAACTCACTCAATGGTGCATTCGTCTGAATCAGGCACACCTCACTCTCCAACAAGGTTTCAAGCTCAACGAGCTGATTGGCCGCCAGCGTCGAACCCGTGGACACAAGATCTGCGATAAATTCCGCTTTTCCGAGGCGTGGTGCAATCTCGACAGCACCTGAGAAGTAAACAACCTCTGCATCGACATCATGCTGCTCGAGGTAGTGTTTGGTGAGTGCTGGATAGGTGGTTGCAATGCGTTTACCGCGTAATGAGTCAGGTCCGTCAAATGGGGTATCGGCTGCGGCCGCAAGTGATAGCCGACACTGTCCAAAGCCCATGCGACGCAACTCATGATAAGGCTCACGATTATCCGGGAATGTCCCGTTCAAGCGTTTTTCATCGCTGGACTGAACATCATCGA
>JBCAZB010000121.1:0-7399 GCA_038533315.1 Pseudomonadota bacterium
CGCCCGACAAGCCATAGGGTGTGTTATTCGCTTTGTCCCTTGCTTCGTCGAAGGTGCGAAACGTCTGGATCGTCAACACGGGGCCAAAGATCTCTTCTTGCACAACACGATGTGACTGCGCTACGTCGGTAAACAGGGTCGGCGCACAAAAGTATCCCTGTTCAGGGATGGCGCATGAGGACTGCCAAAGGCTCGCTCCTTCGTTGCGACCGATCTCAATATAGTCGTTAATGCGCTGCAATTGCTGGCTTGAATTAATGGCGCCAATATCCGTGTTCTTGTCCAACGGATCACCGACGATCAACGTGCCGATGCGTTCTTTCAATCGACCGATAACCTCCTCCGCAACCGACTCCTGCACCAGCAGTCGCGATCCCGCACAACACACGTGGCCTTGATTGAAAAAGATCCCATTCACAATGCCTTCGACTGCCTGGTCGAGCGCTGCGTCGGCGAAAACAATATTCGCGGCCTTGCCGCCCAGCTCGAGTGTGTAAGGAACCTGGCGATGCGCGAGTGCCTGCATGATCCCTCGCCCAACGGCGGTTGAGCCGGTAAACGCAACCTTATTGATGCCGGGATGTTCGACCAATGCTGCCCCGGTCGATCCATCGCCAGTCACAATGTTGACGACACCGTTCGGTAAACCCACATCCTGAAACAACTCCGCAAGCTTCAGTGCCGTTAACGGCGTTGTCTCCGCCGGCTTAATCACCACCGTATTGCCGGCGGCGAGTGCTGGCGCGATTTTCCATGCTGCCATCAGCAGCGGAAAATTCCACGGGATAATCTGAGCGGCGACGCCGAGCGACTCAGCGCGCACGCCAGGGTACGCGTATTCAAGCTTGTCCGCCCAGCCGGCGTAGTAAAAAAAGTGCGCCGACGCGAGTGGGATATCGATATCACGCGACTCACGAATCGGCTTACCGCCATCCATACTTTCGATGACGGCGAACTCACGGGCGCGTTCCGCCAGCGCACGAGCAATGCGGAACAGGTATTTGCCCCGCTCTGCCGCTGGCATGGTCGACCAGGTATCTTCGTAAGCCTTGCGAGCTGCAAGCACGGCACGATCAATATCGCCAGCGGTCGCGCAAGCGACTGACGCAATCGGTTGGGCGGTCGCTGGATTCATCGTAACGATGCGTTGATCGCTGTCGCTCTCGACGAATTCACCATCAATAAACAAGTGGTAGTCGTTGTTGAGTGAGATATGGTCGGTACCTTCCGGGGCCGGGGCATAATCCCATCCCATCTCAAAACTCAGCGGCGATTGTGAAGTCATGTCTGTTCCCGAAATCAGTCGCGAGAAAAATAGTCAGCCGATTGATAGCGCCCGGTATCCTGCTTTGCCAACTGCATCAGCACATCGTTGGCCAGCGAACTGGCGCCAAACCGGAACCACTGTTTGGTCATCCACTGAGCACCCAGAGTCTCATTGACCATCACAAGATACTGCAACGCCAGTTTTGCTGTGGAGATACCGCCCGCTGGCTTCATACCCACCATCTTGCCCGTCGCTCGGTAGTGATCACGAATCGACATCAGCATCGTCAGCGTGACCGGCATCGTCGCCGCAGGCTGGACTTTTCCGGTAGACGTTTTAATGAAGTCAGCACCTGCCGCGATGGCGATGTCGCTGGCGAGCCGCACGTTGTCGAGTGAGCCGAGTTCTCCTGTCTCCAGAATCACCTTCAAGTGCGCGTCGCCACAAGTCTCTTTGATCACAGCAATCTCGTCGTAGACGCGCTGGTAGTCACCGGCAAGGAAAGCACCGCGCGAGATGACCATATCGATTTCGTCGGCACCCGCCTCCACAGCCATCCGCGTATCCTGAATCTTGATATCGAGCGAGGACTGGCCACTGGGAAACGCGGTCGCGACTGCGGCCACCGCAATGTCGGGCTGTGTCAGCGTTTTTCGTGCTAACGCGACCATGGTCGGGTAAACACACACGGCCGCGACCGTCGGAAGACCCGGCAGTCTGTCGTGCAAATGCGTCGCCTTGGTGCACAACTGGCGCACCTTGCCGGGCGTATCCGCGCCTTCGAGCGTGGTCAGGTCAATCATCGACAAGGCGAGATGCAGGCCCTGCAGCTTCGCATCCGCCTTGATGGACCGCGAACAAAAACGCGCGACGCGCTCACCAATACCGACGGTATCGACTGGCGTCGGTGTCAGATCGGGCAACGCCATTTCAGATCGCTGCCGCCATGCTGTCGAGCGCCAACTGAATCATGTCATCAAAGGTCGACGCGCGCTCCTCGGCGGTGAGCGCTTCGCCGGTGCGAATATTGTCGCTGACCGTGCAGATGGCCAATGCGGCCACACCATGCTCCGCACAAATCGGATAAATGCCGGCCGCTTCCATCTCAACACCCTTGATATCGTATTTCTCCATGGTGTCGAACATCTCAGGCTGCGGCGTGTAGAACAGATCCGCCGAGAACAAATTACCCACATGGTACGGCAGCCCCTTTTCGCGTGCGGTGCTGACCGTTGTGCTAAGCAGGTCGTAGTCTGCAATCGGTGCGTAATCGAACCCGCCAAAACGCATGCGATTCACACCGGAGTCGGTGCAAGCGCCAGCGCCGATGATGACATCGCGAAGCCCGCCCTCTGCTTTGACGGTGCCGCAGCTACCGACGCGCATAATGCGTTGGACACCGTAAGACTCGATTAACTCGCTCACATAAATAGAGACACTGGGGATACCCATTCCGTGGGCCATCACCGAGATGGGTTTACCCTGATACTCGCCGGTAAAGCCGAGCATATTGCGTACATCCGTGACCTGCCGCGGTGAGCTCAGATACTTCTCAGCGATGTACTTGGCGCGCAGCGGGTCGCCAGGCATCAACACACTCGGTGCGAAATCGCCGGGCGCTGCATTCATGTGTTTGGTGGCCATGCTTTTGCCTGTTCGTGAACAACGCCGTTATGATACACCACCACATGATTAACGGGGTTACCGGATCGCGATGACTGCGCCAGAGTTTTGGACAGAAGAACGCTGCTTTATCACAGAGCTCGTGAATGTCGAATCACTCCCGAATGCATCATTGGCAAGGTGTCGTGTCGAACCCGGCATTCTCACTCAAAAACATGCACTGACCGTGCGGGAGTGGTACGTGATCATCGAGGGTAGCGGCGAGATGTTCGTTGGCGATAAGGCGTCTTTCCCCGTGGTGCCTGGCGATGTCGTCGACATACCTGCCAACACATCACAGCAAATTCAGAATACGGGAGAGCAGGACCTGATCTTCCATTGCCTTTGTATACCCCGATTTTCAGAGACCTGTTATCGGTCGTTGGAAGATGACCTGACTGGAGAGTCACAATGAATCCCTTTCGTCATGCTTGGTTGGCCGCACTGAGTATCGCCGCCGTAGGCTGCGCCGAACTACCCACCGATAACCGCCGCAGTGTCGATCTGATCGTCGAGGCCGAATATTTGCTTACCATGACATCGGAAACCGTCGCTCGTGATCAGGCGGTTGCCATCGACGCTGGCATCATTGTGGCCGTAGATGACGCTCAGGCAATCGCCAGCCGGTTTCGTGCAGACAAGACGATTGGTGGCGAGGCACGGGTATTGATGCCCGGTCTCGTCAACGGACACACGCACGCCGCTATGGCATTGATGCGGGGCATCGCTGATGACCTGGAGTTGATGACCTGGCTGACGCAATACATCTTCCCGGCGGAGCTCGAACTCGTCGACGAAGATTTCATCGCCACCGGCACGACCCTCGCCTGTTACGAGATGATTCGAGGCGGTATCACCAGCTTCGTCGATATGTATTTCTTCCCGGATACTGTCGCACAGGCCGTCGTTGACTGCGGCCTGCGGGCAATTGTCGTGCCGTCTGTAATTGAACAAGCCAGCCCGGATGCCGAGAATTTTTCTCAGTCACTTTCGCAGGCCATCGATTTCGCCGAACGTTGGCGCGACAAACATCCGCGCATCATTCCGGCGCTCGGTGCGCATTCCGTCTATACCATTGGGCGCGACGCACTGGAGACGCTGGTAGCGGCCGCTAATGATTATGATCTGGCCATCAGCATTCATGTCGCCGAGTCGCCATTTGAAATGCAGATAACAGCCGAGAACTACGGCAAGAGTCCGGTCGCGTTACTTGAGGAGCTCGGCTATCTGGATGTCCCATTGATCGCGGCGCACGTCGTACACGGCGACACCGATGACTGGCAACGCATGGCCAGACAAAATGTCGGCGCCATCCACAACCCAACTTCAAATCTGAAGCTGTCTTCCGGCGTCTCACCGGTGGTTGATATGCGTCGTGCCGGCGTCACCGTCGGTCTTGGCACGGATGGCGCGGCCAGCAACAACGATCTCGACCTCTGGGAGGAGATTCGACTGGCATCGTTACTCGCCAAAGGCATCGGTATGGTGCCTACGCATTTGCCGGCTTACGAGGCCTTGAAAATGGCGACTGCTGACGGCGCTGCGGCGGTTGGCCTGGCGGATCAGGTCGGCAGTATCGAGGTCGGCAAGCGCGCTGATCTGATTCAGATAGCCACCGACGACCTCACCTTTGCCCCGTTGTACGAGCCGATCTCACATCTGGTTTACGTGGCCGACGAACATGACGTCGTTACGACAATCGTTGAGGGCGTTGTTCTGATGCAGGATCGAGAAATCCTGACGATTGACGCAACACAGCTGCGCGACGATGTAGCACGACATCGCGACCGGATTCGTGCGCTGGTTGGTAAGGGCGCGTCGAAGGACTAGCCGGCCGCGACCAACGGCTGCAAATGACAAGCCTCGCCGTAGTCGGTGGCTGGTAACTCCAGATACTGGGCAACCGTTTGTCCGATGTCAGCGAAACTGTGTCGAACACCGACACTGCCACCGCCGATACTACGGCCGTACATCAACACTGGAATAAATTCTCGCGTGTGGTCACTACCTGGCCAGCTGGGGTCGCAGCCGTGGTCAGCACACATGATGAGCAGGTCGTCATCTCGCATCGCGGCGGTGATTTCCGGCAGTCGACCGTCAAAGTACTCAAGCGCGGCTGCGTAACCCTCGATATCACGCCGATGACCGAACAACATGTCGAAGTCGACCAAGTTGGTAAAAATCAGTCCAGGCGCAGGCGCGTCCTGCATCGCTTGTAAAGTCGCATCCAGCAATGCCGCATTGCCGGACGCTTTGATCTGTTTCGTCACCCCCTGATGCGCAAAGATGTCGCTGATCTTGCCGACACTCACGACCTCGCCACCCGCTGCTGACAACAGATCGAGTAACGTCGCGGCGTGCGGCGGCGTCGTCAGGTCACGGCGATTGCCTGTACGCTCATAGGTTTCTGCCGAGTGCCCCACAAATGGGCGCGCAATGACGCGTCCAACATTGTATTCATCCACCAAACGACGCGCGATCTCGCAGGTATCGTATAGACGTTGTAGCCCAAAGTGCTCCTCGTGCGCTGCAATCTGAAACACACTATCTGCCGACGTGTAAACAATCGGCTTGCCACTTTTGATGTGTTCATCGCCGAGCCGCGCGATGATCTCGGTGCCTGACGCGTGACAATTGCCGAGCACACCTGGCAGTCGCGCCTGAGCGATCAGGTCCGCCAGTAGCGATTCCGGAAACGTCTGCGCTTTGTCGGAAAAATAGCCCCAGTCGAACAAGACTGGAACACCGGCAATCTCCCAATGGCCGGAAGGCGTGTCCTTGCCACTCGACAATTCAGCAGCACAACCCCACGCGCCTGTCGTGGCTAAATCGCTGTGATCCTGGTCGGGCCATTCTCCGGTTGCCAATTGCGCCGCGTGCATCAGGCCGAGGTCCGTCAAATTCGGTAGATGCAGGGGTTGGTTGCGCGTGCCCAGTTCAAAGCGTCGGCGACAGTCTTTGGCAATCGCGCCGAGCGTATTGGCGCCCTCGTCGCCAAACCGCGCTGCGTCTGGCGCGGCGCCGATACCAAAAGAATCCAGTACAAGGATGATTACACGTCGCATATTGGTTTCTCGTCAGTTAACCTTGTCAGGTGTGCATAAGCTTAGCGCACGCCGGTTTTTGATTCACCGTTATGGTGTAAAGGCAGTCTGCAGCAACATGGCCGAGCGAGAGTTTGATGTGGTGGTGTGGGGCGCCAGCGGCTTCACCGGGCGTCTGGTAGCCGAGCACTTGCTGACTGTTTACGGCGTCGACGGCTCCGTCAAATGGGCCATTGCCGGCCGGAATGAACACAAGCTAAAAGGCGTTCGCGCTGACATGGGCCGCAAGGCGAAAGCCCTGCCTGTGTTGCTCGCGGACAGCTTCGACGCCGACAGCTTGGCCACTCTGGCGCAGCGCACCCGTGTTATCGCGACAACCGTCGGTCCGTATACGCGATACGGTAACGAATTAATCGCGGCATGTGCGAGGCACGGCACACACTACTGCGATTTGGCCGGAGAGGTCCCTTGGATACGCCGCATGATCGACGCGCACAATGGTGTTGCCAAGCGGTCTGGTGCCGTGATCGTCAATTGCTGTGGCTTCGACTCGATTCCCTCCGATATCGGCGTATGGTTCATGCAGCGTGAAGCGCAGGCCCGATTCGGCAAATCCCTGCAAAAAGTTCATTTCTGCCTGCGGGCAGCCAGCGGTGGCATGAGTGGCGGCACCGCGGCGAGTATGTTCGAGGTTGCTGAACAGGCAAGAAAGGACCGACGCTGTGCGAAGCTGCTAATGAATCCCTACAGCTTGAACCCGAGAAACAAAGCAGATGGGGTGGACCGGCGCGATGCAATCGGTTTCCGGCGTGACGAGCTGCTCGGTGTTTGGGTTGCACCTTTCCTGATGGCGAGTATCAACACCCGTATCGTCCGGCGTAGTAACGCCCTGCTCGGCCATGCGTATGGCGAGGACTTCAGCTATAACGAATACACAGCGACCGGCACGGGTGCCAGCGGCATGGCCAAAGCCGCGGCGATGTCCGGCGCCATGGCAGCGCTAATGACGGGCGCGGCATTTGCACCAACTCGGGCTGCGTTGAGACGCTTCGTGTTCCCCGCGCCTGGCGAAGGGCCAACACCGGAACAACGCGAGGCCGGCTTCTTCAAGATCGAGCTGGCTGGCATTGACGATGAGGGGCGTATTTTGCGCGGCCGTGTCGACGGCAAACGCGACCCCGGATACGGTTGCACGAGTCGTATGCTCGGTGAGTCTGCGGTATGCCTGGCCAACCTGACGCCGCGGCGCGACGACGAACCCGGCGGATTCCTGACCCCTGCCGCCGCGATGGGCGACGCGCTGCTCGATCGCCTTCGCCGCAACGCCGAAATGACATTCGAAGTGACCGACGTTATCGAGTAACCGTGTTAGCCAGCGCGGTCCAATGGCGCTGCAAGGTCGGACGACACCGAAATCACACTGGTT
>JBCAZB010000122.1:0-7300 GCA_038533315.1 Pseudomonadota bacterium
TTGCTGGTGTGTTGAACACCTTGTTGTTGTACACGCTTATTCTTGATTTCCAGGATTGCCGGTACTCGTCGTGCCCCCCTGACTTTTAACGCGTCTGATAACCGTTGCTTGGGCATGCTAGAGTTAGCAACGTTTGTGCCAGATTTCAGAATAAATAATAAAAACAAGGAGTAAGGGAGATGTTGTTGCGCTAGCCACGCGATAGCGTAATGCAAATGTAAAATTTACCGACAGTTTCGGATGTCGCGTCGGGGCCCAGCCCGGCTTCTATGGGTCGGCGGCTTCCAGTATTTGTGGAATGCTCATAAATCTACCCCGGGATACGATCGCAACCGGGTGGAGCAGAGTTTCCGGCTTGCGCAGCGGGTCGTCATCAACAATCAAGAGGTCTGCACGAAAGCCGGGCACGATATCGCCGCCGTCGCTCAGGCCGATAACTGCAGCGGCACGGTATGTAGCAGAGGCCAGCACTTCCGGCATGGCCACGCCATAGGCATGCATGCTGAACAGTTCACCGATAGTCGCGAGACCCGCTGGTAGATCAGATTGTCCACTGGCAGCGACAATCAGATGTTGGTAGGCAAGCACGTTTTGGCTAGCGGGCGTGGGCTGGCGAGTTGGTTCCAGATGAGCCGGCCAAAGCCTGTGCTGCTGCAATTGCCGTATCACTGCCTGCGGCGTTCGGCCACGCTGTGCCAGGTGACTCGTCACACGCGTGTTGCTGCGATTCAACAGAAGCTGCTGATCCTCATAGGTGCTGACCGCATGACGTGTAAACCAGCTTAGGTCGAGCAACGCCGCGCCGAACATCAGGTCCGGTATCAGTTGATCCGTCAGAAAGCGCGCGCCACGTTTGGCCTCGAGTCGGTCGAGTCGTTGCGCGTTGTCGACAATGGCGCGCAGGTCATTTGATACAAATGTCCAGGGCGTGCTGCCGATCGTCTCTTGTGCGATAGCGGGCAGTGGCGCTGACAAATTCGCGACGGTGGTGACGCCAGCGGCGAGCCATTGCGCCGCCTGCGCCGCCCGGAAGTCTGCATCGACATCGATCAGACCCGGCATGACCGTCACGTCGCCAAGGTCGATCAACGGGATAGTCTCTTGCTCGTCCCAATCGACGATAGCGTCGATCCTGCCATCTTTGATAATCAGATCGCGCTGTGTCAGGTACTGACGCTCCCGGCTCAAGTAAACGCGCGCCGCTCGCAGTCGGTAGGGGCTGTGCTTTGCCAGTGGCGAGGGCATGCGTGTTGCCGTGTCGGCCTGAGGGGCGGGATCCCGCGTACTTAGCCAGGCTACGAAAGGCAACTGACGTTCGCTTTGACTGGCGAACTGTCGCTCGACGATCCGACCATCAGCGACAGCAAAGTAGTGGTCCCGTGTGCGCCACACCGGTGGACTCTTTTGAGTCGCCGACAATTCGCGGATGGTCTTGACGATATAGTCGCCGACTGGAAGCAGTGCTTCGATTGTCGCGCGTTCGTCTGGAAGGTGACGAAGAAAGGTGACTACAACGCCCGCTTCGCGAACGTCCGGATCACTGAGCCGATGAGCGGAGCGGTGCAAAATCTCCGTCGCGCCTGCGAAGCTGTGTTTTAGCAGTCGCCATTCATCGGTTGTCTGATCGACAAAAAACACTGCGGCACCGCTGGGATCGATAGCTGGATCAGCGACAGGAAAGCGGTGCCTGACAACGGGTGTTGCGGTGCTCGCATCGACTGTCACCTGCCACAGACCGGGCTGTCCGCCGCGGTTGGAAACAAAAAGGACCGTGCGACTATCAGGGTGCCACGTCGCGTCATAGTCCTGCCAGTCGCCGTTGGTGAGTTGCTGCAGCGCGCTCGTTTGGCGATCCAATAACCACAAGTGCCGTCTGCCTTTTACCCAGCCGCCCTCCGCGACAACATAGCGTCCATCCGGAGATATCGCCGGTTGGGTGAGGCTAAGTCCGAGTGGTGTCAGCGGCGTCGCTTCGCCGCCGTTTGCAGGCAAGCGCCACAGCTGCTCGAGCAATGACAAAATGATGATGTTGTCGTTGGCATCGTAGTCGAGTGACATATCGGTGCCCTGGGTGATCATCAGCTCCGCCGCATCTAATGGGCTGATGCTGACCAGTAATGCCAGCAACAGCGCCAGAATGCCGCTGATTGACGGTGGTACGAGACCTCCGCTATTACTCCGCGTCGACGCTGACATACTGCAGCTCGTCACCTGATGTCACGAAACGGATCTGCATGGGTCGACAACAGACCTGACAGTCCTCGACATAGCAACTGTCGCCGGCGGAGATGTCTAGTAGTAGATCGATCGGCTCACCGCAAAATGGGCAAGTCGCTTCGTATTCGATCAGCTCACGAATCACGGTTGGAGGCGCGTGGCTTGCCAGCGTCCGTCGTCCTGACGGTCGAACTGAGCACGGTCGTGAACCCGTCCGGCGCCTTCAACCCACAGCTCGCAACGTTGGATATGGATGCGAAAACCACCCCAGTGGGGCGGGCGAGGCACCTCGGGTTGCCCGCCGGAATCAAACTGGTCGAGACTAGCATCATACTTGTCGAGTAACGCTTGGCGACTATCGATCGGCTCACTTTGGTCGCTGGCCCACGCGCCGATCTGACTCTCGCGCGCGCGGCTCGCAAAGTACTGGTCGCTGGCGGTTGAGTCGAGCTTCCTTACGATTCCCTCAAGACGCACCTGGCGGCCCTGATGGTCCCAGTGGAAAACAACCGCAACGCGCGCATTGTGCGCGAGCTGCTGACTCTTCTGTGAACGATAGTTGGTAAAGAACTGAAGCGTGCCCGCATTGGCATCGAAGCCCTTGCACAAAACAATCCTCGCGGATGGCTGGCCGTGTGCATTGACGGTGGCGAGTGTCATTGCATTGGGGTTGGGTTGGTCACCGCGTTCGCGTGCCTCGGTCAGCCACTGGCTGACGACAACGAGCGGATTATCAGGCAGTGCGTCGTCCAAAAACGCCGCGGCGATGTTCTCGGGCAACGGAGTGCTCCCGTTCGAATCGAAGGCCGAGATTATCGCACAGTTGACCGTCGAATCGTCGTGCCACCATTGCGGCGACTGTCTGCCGCCGCCGACAATGCCGGCCCTGACGTAGCGTTGTCGAGTAATGCCGCACCGACTCCACCAAAGAACATGCTTTGGTGTTCAAATTGCTGCACGGAATCAATATCGTGCGCGCCAAGCCGCGCATTAGGTTCGCAATACAGCGTCTCTGGGTAATATCCGGTTGCAAGACTTTCCAGCGCCGCTTCGACGTGCACGCGCGGCGCCTCGACAGCAGAATGCAACGATTCCCCGTCGATCAGGAAACGTTGTAGTGTTTGTGCCAAAGCGCTGGTGATGCGGTCAGCGCCGGGCGATCCGATAGCGAGTACCTGTTGCGCATTGCGTGCTGCCACCGGCGACATATTTGAAGGCAAACGCGCACCTGGCGGGCCTGCTTCCAGACCGCGGCGATTCAGCTCGAGTTCGCCAAGACAATTGTTGAGCCATAAACCCGTGCCAGGCGGCACCTCACCACTGCCGTATCCAGAGGACGCCGTGATCGCGCAGGCGAGTCCGTCGCTATCGACGGCGGAGGTATGCACGGTCGCGGCGCTGATGTGCTGACCCAATCTGTTGGCTTCGACGGCCGCTACGTTGAGCAGTCGTTGTGTCGCAGCGGTCAGATCCGTAGCGAAGTCGAGATTGCCGCGTCGATGCTGCAGACTTTTGCGCAACATCGTCAGTAACGTCTGGCCTTGTTCGATGCCCTGCAGAATGGCGGCCAACATCGAGCCACCGATCGACGGCGGCGGATTGACCGCTATTCGCCAATCCACAAGATCGACAACGTGACTCGTGCGGACATCAACACTGTAGGCGGTCAGGTCTTTGCGGCTGAGACGGCTGCCGGTCGATTGCAGGTGCTCGACGATCACATCACCCAGTTCGCCGCCATAGAGTGACTCGATACCGTTGTCGGCGAGGCACTGGAGCGTGTCATCCAAACCTGGCAAGCGCAGTAAGTCGCCAGCTTGAAGCAGCGATTCGCCATCCGGGTGCAGGGCCTGGTAGGTCGTAGCGTCGCGACCAAACACCGGCTTCGCTGAGTAACCGAGGTAGTGATGACAGGCGGAGGGCAGCGGAAACCCTTCTCTCGCGGCGCGAATACTTGGCGCGAGTAGCTGTGGCAGCGACAGTTTGCCGAAACGCTGCCGCGCGGCTTCGACTGCCATTGGCGATCCCGGAACAGCAACGCTACCGGCGCCAATAGTCGTCGTCACGCCGCCGCCGTAGGCCATCGTGACCGACTCACTCGCGACCGGCTGCGCGCCACCATCAAGCCCGGGTACGGTCACGTAGCCATCGAAGCTGATCGGTGCGTCGTTCGCAGGCCAGACCGTAATCAAGGCCCCGCCTGCCAATGAACAAACGCCAGGCTCGGTGTTCATCGTCAGCAGCGACGCGGCCAGTGCGGCGTCGACAGCATTGCCGCCTGCCTCAATGATCTCGGTCGCGGCATCAGCGGCGAGCTCAGAGCTAGTGGCGACAGCGACTCGGGTCATAACGATCAACGTAGTGCGAACAATGGCGCATGCTCGCATGCCTCGCCTCGCTTCTCCACTGACGATTCAGCACGGGTTCAGGCGGTCTGGTGGAAACTGGCTCCGCAGCAACAAAAAGGAGCTGAACATGAAAATGTGGATCGCCGGCATGGCGCTGGCACTAACCATGGTGGGAGTCAGTGAGTCCGCAGACGCTCACCCCGGCCACGATCGCTATGACCGGAAAGACCGCGTCGAGCGACGGATCGATCGTCGGATCGAGCGAGCCGATCGACGCGCATGGCGTCGCGCTGAGCGGCGTGCGGAACGACAGTACCGTAAACGTGCACGCCACTATCGTCGTGTGAACGAACGACACTACCGGCGTCACTATCGCGGCCGTCGACACGGTATCGTTCCGCGGTTCTATCGTCAGCACGCATACGCTCATCCCTGTGATCTGCGCTTTCGTCACTTCCATGGCCGACACGCCTACTTCGGTGCCGTCGAAGCACGGTTGCTTGGTGAGGTCGCTCGGGAGGTTGTGTACCAGATCTACGATGATTGAAAGCCGTCACAGCGAGCCAGGGATGGCTCGTTTCGTGACGATCCCGCGCGACAGTGTCTTTGAATTATGCGACAGTGCTCGACCGATGGGCCTTGCGGTGACGCCGAGTCACCTGCGCGAATGTGTCATGAGTGATTTAGCCAGCGATGCGCGGCGCTTGCGTCAGCAGATCCAGCAGATGCGCAGCGAGGCCAAGCAAAATGAGCTGTTGTTGCGCAAGTCTCAACAGCGCGAGCTGGATATCTTGTCCGCCGGGAGTCTGGCCGAGCTGCTCGACGGGCTCACGGTCGGCTTGGCGAAGAGTTATGCGGTCGACGCGGCGACACTCGTGCTCGCCGACCCCGACCATGCTATTCGACACTTGCTGATCGCAGAGGGTGCGAAGCTGCATCGGCCCACTGCCGTGCAATTCGTTGATGCACTCACCGGGCTTGCACCGCAATACGCACGACTCAATCGGCCGTGGCTCGGTGCCTATGCAGCGGCGGATCATCAGATGATCTTCGGCGACGACGCTTACGCCAGCGTCGCGATGATCGCTTTGCAACGCCAAGGCAAGCTGATCGGTAGTGTCAATCTTGGCAGTCGCGATCCACAACGCTACCGGCGTGGGTTGGCGAGCGATTTTCTATCGCATCTCGGTGTCATCGCCTCATTTGCGATCGAAAACACTGTGAACCGAGCGCGCTTGTTGCGTAGTGGTTTTACTGATGTGTTGACCGGCTGGCACAACCGTCGCTACCTGCAAGTCCGGCTGTCCGAAGAGTTGGCGCGCGCGCGGCGACAGGGTCACGAGATCAGCTGCTTATTCATGGATCTTGATCATTTCAAGCGCATCAATGATACCAACGGTCATCATGCGGGTGATCTGGTGCTCGCGGAGTGTGCGCACCGGATTGATGCTGAGGTGCGCAACAGCGATGTCGCCGCTCGCTTTGGCGGCGAAGAATTTGTGGTGGTCTTACCAGACACCAAAACGGATGCGGCGCTGCACCTCGCCGAGCGAATTCTGGATGCGGTCAATCGAGCGCCCGTCGCTTTGCCGGATGCGGATGCCGTGCACGTGACTGTGTCGATTGGCGTCGCCAGCATCGCGCCAGCGACGCTCGATGGGGACGAAAAGACGTTGGCTGAGCAGCTGTTGAGACGGGCTGATCTCGCCATGTATGACGCGAAGTCTGCGGGTCGGAACTGCGTGCGACTGGCGGCCACGAGCACAACGTAAGCCGGTATCGATACTAACGGCTATGCGGTAGCGGTTGACTGTGGCGCCTGAGAAGATACAAAAACAGCGGCACACCTACTGCAGCGGTGAGCACACCAACAGGTAACTGGCGCGGTGCGAGAATCGCTCGTGACAACGTATCGGCAACGCACAACAGGGCGCCACCGGCGAGCATGGCGGCGGGCACCAGTCGACGATGGTCAGCGCCGGTGAAGCGTCTCATCAAATGTGGTACGACCAGTCCGACGAAGCCGATCGAACCGGCTTGAGTCACGGCAAACGCACACAATAGGGACGCGAGTAGTAATACGCCGACGCGCGTCTGTACGATTGGCAGGCCCAGCAGTCTTGCACGCGTTTCGTTTTCTGCCAACACGTTCAAGTGCGGGGCTATCAGCACGATAACGATGGTCGCCGCCAACAGCAGGCTCAGTACCGGGAGCGGGTGCAAAGCAAGACTAAAATCACCCATAAGCCAGAACAACATGCCGCGCAGCGTCGCGTCATCGCTTAGCGCCAGCATCAGGCTGACCAGCGCACCGAAACCGGTAGCGATGACAACTCCTGTCAGTAACAAGACGGCCGGTCGGAAACCGCCTCGCAAGCCGCCGACACCAAACACGATCAGCGTTGCAAAACACGCGCCGGAAAACGCGGCCAGATCGAGCGCGTAGCCCGATGCACCGAGTAGCATCGCTAACAGCGCGGCACTGGCCGCTCCGCTGGAGGTTCCCAGGATATAGGGGTCGGCGAGCGGATTGCGCAGCAGCACTTGCATCAATACGCCGCATAACGACAACAACCCACCCACAGCGTAGGCGCTCAGCGCTCGCGGCAGCCGCAGCGTTGTGACCAGCGTGCTATCGGTCGGGCCAAGACTACCAGCAAGCCAGTCGATGACGAGTATCGGTCTGAAACCGTCGGAGCCCAGTGCGATCGCTAGGGCAACGGCCGAGAGGCTGA
>JBCAZB010000123.1:0-7266 GCA_038533315.1 Pseudomonadota bacterium
GTTGGTGCAGACTGAGAAATTTGTTCGCGAGCAACGGGCAGGGCGGTTCTTGTTGCCCGGTGCCGGGACCGATATCGAAAGCGACGTACCGTCTGGCAACAACGATTCGGGCAACGTCGCAAACATTGCACTATTGCCTTGGAACAGCGAGCTACTGGCGCTTTGGGAGGGCGGATCTGCTTACCGGGTCGATCCCGAAACCCTGCAGACGTTGGGTCGCAAGGACTGGCGAGACGATCTGAAGCATATGCCATTCTCCGCGCATCCGATGGTGGAATTGGACGGCACAATGTGGAACTTCGGTTCGGCGCCCTATGCGGGACGCAACGGCAAGTTGTTTGTCTATCGGGTATCGCCACAGTCAGGCATGCAAGCCGTGCAACCGGTCGATCTGCCGATGTCCGGCTACATCCACAGCTTCACGATGTCCGAGCGGTACCTCGTGTTCTATTTTGGTCCTCACTTGTTCAAGCCTGGTGCCACGACGTTTGTCGATAGCTTTGAATGGTCTGGTGAGGAAAGCAGCAAGATCCTGCTGATCGACAAGAACGACCTAAGCGCACAGCAATGGTTCGAGGCGCCGGCAGGATTCGTTTTTCACTGTGCGAACGCCTACGAGCAAGGCGACGAAGTGATCGCCCGACTGTGTCTCTATGACAATGCGGACATCATGCAACGCGCCATGTTTCAGTTGATGCGCGCGCAGCCAGGCGATGAGTATTCGGACTACGCGCGTTCGGCGCTTGTCGAGCTACGCCTGAATCGCGTAAACGGTAAAGCGACGGTCAATACCTGTGATACGTTAATGGAGTTTCCTTCCGTCGATCCAAGCGCTGCTTTCGCGGCAGGGCCTGTATTCGGGGTGGGTCACAGCGATACGACGTCGGCACACTACTCCGATTCCGTGGTGCGTGTCGATCCGCGAAGCGAAAAAACGACGCGCTATGTGTTCGATGTGGGGCGCATCGTTGAGGAGCCCTTATGGGTGTCGAAAGCGACCGGCGAGGGTGGCTGGTTGCTCGGCACGTTCCTCGACTACCGTCGAGCAGAGACCGGCATTTACGTGCTCGATGCCGACGACCTCGCGAACGGGCCCGTGGCGACGGGCCGCATGCCTCGCCATGTCCCACTCGGTTTTCATGGGTGTTTTGTCGGAGCCGCGTAGACCGACCGAATCATACGGTAACGCTAGGGCGTCAATGCGGTGATTTGCTCCAGTAACGCGAATGCGTTGTGGCTCGTTGGCGACTGCACTCCGTGTTCACCAAAAGTCTCTATCTGGATGGTGTATTCACGTGCTGCGACGCGCAGGTAGTCGTTGCTGCCATCTTTTGGCGGCAAGCGCGTGGTGAGGTTGGCACCGGCAATGATCGGTGCTGTCACGCCAAGCCGGATTGGCGAAATACCCGTCCGCAGATACATGGGGTCGATCTGGCGAACGCCCAATGCCATCGGCCGGGCTTGCATCACTTCGTCGATCGATTCGCGATCCACAATGTCGAACCAGGTACCGCCATGCATAATCGTAAGCTCTGCGGCGCGCCGAAGTGCCAGCGTTTCGAGCTCGTCGTCTGACGCAGAGCCATTGCCGGTGAAGCTGACGACAAATCGATTCGGTGCCGTCTGCGCGGAACTGTATCCTTGGGCGCCGAGCTCGTCTGCGGCTTGATAGGTTTGTGGCTGATGCACGCAACCGGTGAGTAAGACCAGTAACGGCAAGAGCAGAGTGGGGCGTCGTGTCATCGTCGTGTCTCCCTGAAGGACCACAGGTTTTTACTGTTTCTGTCCGATAAGAGGCCGCGACCGCCCTTTCCGGTTCAATTGCGGAAAAAAGATCGCGCTATCGTGTAACACTTCCCGCTGCCACGCGTCTGTACGAACAAAGGCGCAGGAATCATCATGCACGCAGTCTCAGACGAACAATTAATTCAGTGGGTTGCCAATGGCGATGTCTCGTGCCTCGGCACGTTGTTTGACCGCTATCAGGATGGATTGCTGAACTATTGCTGGCAGCTCACCCACAATCAGGCGGTCGCAGAAGACCTGGTACAGGAGGTATTCCTGCGACTGCTGCGCAGAGCCAAATCGTACCGCGGTGAGGCGTCGTTCAAGACCTGGGTGTACCAGATTGCGCGGAATGTCTCGTATGACCACCTGCGCAAGCAGCAACGCCAGCAAACCGACACCAACGAACCCGAGATCGTCAACGACGCGGTCGTGGACGAGCGGAGCGCGGAGCAGGCGGCGGCGGGACAGGAGTCGCTGGGTCATCTCGCGGACTCATTGGCAAGCCTGACGGCGGAGCAGCGCGAAGTGATTTGGCTTGGACGCTGTGAATTTTCAGATTATCGCTCGCTGGCAACGGCACTCGGATGCACGGCGCAAGCGGCACGCGTGCGTATGCACCGCGCGATGAAAGCGTTGAACGAGGTGTTCAACCAATTACAAGGAGCAAAGCTCGATGTCTGACTCAATACATGATGATCGCGAACTGCGCGAACTCAGCAGTGAGCAGAAAGACCTGTGGGAGGCCCTCGACGGCTTGCCGCGCCGAGAGGCCGACAGCGGATTTCGGCGCCGTGTGATGCATGCCGTACACGAGGCGCACGACAAGCAGCAGTCGCGTTGGTCGTGGGTCAATTTTCTACAGCCGCAAGCGCGCACGGCATTCGGGATGGCCGCGGCCTGTTTGATCGGGTTGCTGATCGGTCGTGAACTCGAAGGCGCGGATGACAAAAAAGTCGACGATCGCGTCGCGGAGCTCGAATCCCGCATGAATGTTATGGGGCGAGAGCTTTTGATTAATCGTCTCGATGCGGCATCGCCGTCCGACCGGCTGGCGGCCGTGCTGGCGGCAGCGGAATATGCCGGTGAGGATTCGATGATCAGCGAAGCGTTACTGACCCGCGCTATCAACGACCCTGTGTCTTCCGTGCGCGCGGCGGCGGTGACCTCGCTCGGGCAGGGCGTGAACCAGCGGGAAGTCGCTGACGAACTGCTCGGTCTGCTGCAGCAATACGATTCACCGACGGTGCAGTTGGCGATCATCGACGCGCTGCTGCGCTATGGCGACCCGGAACTCGTTCAGTCGCTCAAGGACCGCGCGCGTCAACAGGAGCTGCATCCGGCCTTGAGCGATTACGTTTCAGAATCTACAGCGAGGACTTCGATATGAGATCGACACTATCCATGAGCTTGTTGGCAACGCTGCTGGCCTCTCCGTTGGCGTTTGCCGAAGCCCGTATCGAACGCGCGTTCACCGAGACGTTTGCGGTGGGCGACGATGCGGCGCTCACCATCAAGAATATCTGGGGTGACGTGACCGTGGTACGCGGCAAGCCCGGCGAGATTCGGGTTGAGATTGAAGAGGATCGGCGTGCCTTCGATCAGGAAGCGCTTGACTACAGTCTCGACGTGATCCCGCTGCGCATCAATCAGACAGGGGATGCAGTCTCACTGATCGTCGGTCGGCCGCGTGAGCAATACGAACAGCAGTGGCCCTGCGAAGGCTGTCGAGCCGCTTACCAGTTTGTCGCGACGGTACCGCCCGATACCCACGTCACATTGCGCGCGGTGAACGATGGCGAAATCATCGTGCGCGATATTGACGGTCTGGTGTCCGCAAAGAACGTGAATGGTCCGGTGACCGTAGAGCAGCTGCGCCAGTGTGACCACATCAAGAGTGTCAATGGCGAGATTTACCTCGGCGTACCAGGACGGTTGCCGACCGATTGCGCGGTCGAGACAGTCAACGGTGATATCCAGGTCAGCGTGACGCGACGCAGCGACTTCGATGTGGCGCTGACGCAAATGAACGGACGCGTTTATACACAAGTCGATGTGCAACCCATCGCCATCGATGCAGCTATTGAAACGAGACAGAAAGGCGGACGCCGCCATTACAAGATTCGTCAACCGGCAGGCTTGCGTATCGGCAGCGGGCAGGGTGCCACGCTGAACATCGAATCATTGAATGGCGACGTCTCGATTGAAGAGGAAGAAAGATCATGAGTAAACGTACACTAATCTCACGCGTAGCAGGCGTCCTGATGTTATTTGGCACGGCCTTGTTCGTTATGGCGGCCAATGTGCAGGCCCAGGTGGCGCCCATCATCATTCCATTGTCGCAGCCCGGCAAACCGATGACGCTCGACTTCAACATGCTGTCGGCGAAACTCGAGGTGGTTGGCGAAGCGCGCAACGATGTCTCGGTCGAGGTATCGGGCGGTGAGAGTAAACGACGCATCATCACGCCATCCGGTAGCAAGCCGATCAATGCGGCTAGTTACCAGCTCAAGGCTTACGAAGATGGCAATGATGTCGTGGTACGTTCGTCCTGGAACAGCAGCGCGCCGCGCGTGGTGGTGCGCTTGCCGCGTGACGCCGGCTTACGCGTTCGGCTAACCAACAACAGCACGATGCTCATCGAGGATGTGCGGGGCGATATGGACCTGAAGAACGTCAATGGTCCGATCACAGTGCGCGGTGCGGCAGGTGCGGTGATTGCCGAGTCGGTCAATGAGAATGTCAAAATCGGTTGGGCCTCTGTCGGTGACTTCGGCGCTTCGTCGCTGCTGACGGTCAATGGTGACCTTGAGCTGGGTCTGCCGCCTTCAGCCGGCGCAGAGGTTCATATCGACACATCTCGTGGCGATATCGTGTCCGACTACGACATCGACGTCATGCCGGCGAAGGCGAACGTCACGCGCAGCAAGCAGGGTAGTGGCACAGAGATTCGCGTCGATAATGTGATTGTAGGCCGCATCAAGGGCGGTGGCCCTACGTTTCTGATGAAAACCCTGAACGGCGACATCTCTATTCGAGACTCGAGCGACTAGCGCGACAAACCGTCCGCTCGTTTAGTCGGATAGGTAGTATTCGACGGTTGAAACAACTCGCACTCGTTTGATGTGCGGGTTGTTTTTATCTCTGGGTGAAATGCTGAACTGGCCCTGGCTCGCTTTGCGAATTTTTCCAAGACGGCTATCTGAGTCGCTCGCGAATTTCTCCGCGACTTCACGTGCCTTACGCGTCGCCTCTTCGATCATGTCCGGCTTTACGTCGTTCAGGCGCGTAAAAAGATACTCGGTCTGGGCCATGTAGTTGTCGCCGGATAGCACGATGCCTTGCTCGCCTAGGGCCGACAGTCCATTCATCGCATTGCGGACGGTGTCGATGTCATCCGAATACACGGTTACAGTCTGAATCGCGCTAAACCGGAACTGCGCGCGGGGGCCGCCGCCATACTGCTGGGCGGATTTGTCGACGATGGCAGGTGCTGGTGTTGTGATTTCAGCGTTGTCAATGCCACGGGTGTTTAGGAATTGCCGGATAGCGCTGCTGTTGCGATTGATGGTCTCGTATAGCAGGCCGAGATCGTTGTCGGCGACGGTAAACTGAATCGGCCAAATCACAATGTCTGCCGGGTATTCGCGTTCGGATAGGCCCTTCACGCGGACGGTACGTTCGGTCGCCTTGTAATCGAGGGCAGCGCTGTGCAGGAAAGCGCCAAGCCCGATCAAGCCGATCGCGACACCGATCGCGAGAATCAATGCGGACGATCGCGTATGTGAGGTCATCGGCTAGCCTTCGTCAGTGCGGTGCTGCGTCTTTTCTTCCTGCTCGCTGACTTCATTCAGGTCCGCGACACTCAGCGAGCGCAGTACCCGGGTCTCCGTCTGCTCGGCCAAGTCATCGGTGTTACGTCGGCTAGCGTTTTCATTGACGTATTTCAGGCGAAAATCGCCAATCACGATGATGTCGTTGTGGCGCAGGTTCCCCTGCCGCAGTTCTCGCGAATTGAGCGTCAGCCCATTGGTGCTATTGACGTCCGCAAGCGTCGCCTTGTCCGGGCCGCACACCAGAATGGCGTGATGGCGACTGACCCAACGCGATTCCAGTACGATGTCGTTGTGGGGAGCACGACCGATCAGGACTTTGCGTCGCTTGATCACATGCCGCGATAGCAGTTCGCCGTTACGGTTAACGAGGATCTCGCCAAGCGGCGATTTTGATCGTAACGCTTCGTCCTGTGGCTGCCCTTCGTTAAACGACTGTGTGTTTTGCAGCGTGATTTCCTGAATTTGTGTGGTGTCGGACGGGGCTACCGGATGTTCGGCCGGTGGCAGCGCGGACTCCAGAGCCAGGAGCATATCGCCTGAGCTCAATGACGCGTCAGATTGCCCGCTGGCATATTCAATCGCGCGGATGATTTCTCCAGGTAGTCCATTCGACAGTCGTACCAGACTATCGATCGCGCGCTCGTCTGCCTTCAGACGCCGTTCCGCCAAAGCGTGTGCGGTGAATGCCTTGAGTTCGGCAAGATCCATGGGGCCCAATGTCAGTTCGGCGCACACACGCTTGCTGACCTCTCCCATTCGCTCCGCCTTTGCGATATCCAGCAGATTTTCCCCGCCCGTCAAGACCAGGCGACAAACCGCCTGCTGACGGTGGCGAATGCCCGCGAGCTGATTGATCAGCGCAAGAATTTTTGGCTTGGCGAGGTCGACATGCTCAATTGCGATCAGTGGTGGCCGCCCAGCGATAGCCTGGTGCTCGCAGATCATGGTGGTCAGTGAAAACAGCTCTGACTGTCGCGCGTCTTCGATCTCGTAACCGAATGCCGCCAGAATCTCGGCCAAAAATCCGGCCACCGTATTATCGGCCGCGTCGATGATCGCTGTGTTGATGCCGGCGAGTTGGATGTTGTTGGCTGGCAGCGTTGCGCAAAAATGTTCGATTGCCGCGGTAACGCCTGCTCCGGGTGCGGCTGTCACGAGCGCCAACCCAGTGAGGTTGGTGTACATCCGCTCAAGCTCGGTGATCAGCGCGCTTTGCTGAACACTCTCAAAGAAGCTTGCGGCATCGGAGCCGCTATTGTCGTTGTCATTCGCCACTATTTATACCGCTCTAAAGGCGCCATAGAATCCATGATCGCTTGGGATTGGCGCGCCCCGGCTACCCCTACCGAAGACACGCTGTCAGTCTAACCAACCTATTCTGGTCATGTAAAATACGCGCTGAAGAGACTGTTTCGATTCTGGTGTTTCTCTCGGAATATGTGACATTTTCGCCAAAAATTTCTGGAAAATCTGTAAACTCGGCTTTAACTATCAGCTATAAAATATTGTTACTAAAGCTGTTTACATGAATTTTCATTTTCAACGTTTTTTTACCACTAGGCCGGGTCGTTTTGACTGAGTTTCCGCTGTCCCTGCGCGATATTGTGGTCTCTCGAGGCGAGCGCTGCCTGTTGCGAGGCTTGCG
>JBCAZB010000124.1:0-7258 GCA_038533315.1 Pseudomonadota bacterium
GCCAACGAGTCGTCAAGTACCGAGAATGGAATGCTGGCAGAGACACCGCGCTGATAAATCTGGAAGCCGTCGCCGGCGGAACCAAATGCACCATCGAATGGGTTCTGGAAATCGATCAGGTTCTGGTTGGTCGAGTCAACCAGATCGAAGGCGACAACATCGCTTGTCGATGCGCCAGCCTCGACGGCGATGTTGCGAAGCGCAAACGCCTCAGACCCGCCATCGGTGCGCACCGTTAGTGTCACTGTGAGCTCGTTGCCGGTGCCGGCAATCGCGGTCGCAAACGTTGCGAAATCGTTATCGAGCAGTTCGCCCTGCAACGTCGCGGGATCATTCAGCGTCACCATCGTGCCGCTGGCGAGCGTGTAGTCCTGATCGATGCTCTCGTCGATCACAACTTCGAACGCGGTAACCACATCACCGCCATCGATTTGATAGGTCACTACAAAGGTATCGCTCGATTCGAAATCGCCCATCGCTGCGAAATCGATCGACAGACCGAGGTCTGTCGCACCGGCGATTGAGAACACCCAGGTCGCGCTGACCGGGTTGCCAGCTGTGTCGCCGTTGACCGTATCGGTTGCACCGAAGAACGGCACGTCATCGGTTTCATCGACGATACCCAGCGTGTCGGTTGGGAATACGCTGATCGAGTCGTCCGCCAGAGAAAACGGAACGGTCGGCGATACGCCGCGCTGATAAATCTGGAAACCGTCACCAGCGGATGAAAACGCGTCGGTGGACGGATTGTCATAACTCAAAAGGTTCAGGCTCTCGCCATCCAGCAGATCACCGGCAATGACGTCGGCTCCTGCTGTGGTTGTGGCGGCAAACGCCATGGCGCTGGCCGCTATCGCGCGGATTATTGTTCTCATGTATCGCTCCGATTGTAGATATTTCTGCCCATACTCGGCAGAAACTGGTGTTGTGCGTAGATCATACGCCGCCCAATGCGACAGCAATATGTCATACGGTTTTTGCCAACTCGTGCGCTTGATAAATCTTGTACTTGCACGCGCGATCAACGGGCATAATGACGAAGTCCCGCGCATCTACACGCATTATGTCGAATAAAAACCCTATACTGATTATCGATGACGACGAACAGCTCGTCGAAATGCTGGCAGAGGTGTTGCGGCTTGAGGGCTATCCCATCCTGACCGCCCATGACGGCGTGTCCGGGCTCGACGTACTGAATGAGCATGCCGACATCGAAGCCGTCATTCTCGATGTCATGATGCCCGGTATCGATGGCTTCGAAACGCTGCAAAGACTTCGCCGTGTATCGACGGTTCCGGTGATCATGCTGACCGCTCGTGGCGACAGTGAAGACCGTATCCTTGGTCTCGAACACGGCGCCGATGACTACCTGCCAAAGCCATTCAAACCGAGAGAACTTGTTCTGCGCCTCGAGTTGATCAGTCGACGGCGACGCGCGCCAAGCGAGGATAGCCCACTGAGCTGGCACGGCCTGACGCTCGATTTAGCGAGCCTGTCGGCTCGTCTGGAAGAGAAACCACTTGCACTGACCGGTGCCGAGTTTCGCATTCTTGAGTATTTGCTGCGCGACCCGGGCCAGGTCTGCGGTCGCGATGCGTTGAGCCAATATGCGCTCGGTCGTCGCCCGTCTCCGTATGACCGCGCCCTGGACACCCACATCAGCAACCTGCGTCACAAACTCGGCGGCAAAGAGGGGCAGGTCGTGATTAAGAGCATCCGCGGTGCCGGCTACACGTTGCTGCAGCAATCGGAAGACACGTGAAGAGCGTTTTCTGGAAAGTGTTCCTGTCGTTCTGGCTCGTACTCGCAGTCGTGCTCGCCGTCATGCTGCAGATCAGTCATTACGTCGCCAGCGAACGTGCAACGCAGGTCAGTGAACTGCGTCGCATCGATATCGTACGCGATGTGGACGAGGCGCTGTCTCGCGACGGCAAGGACGGCTTCAGGCGGTGGTTATCGAAGGCGGTGCTGCCGCCCGCACAAACCGTCTATCTGATCGACGAGCAAGGCGATGACATTCTGGGACGCGCAATGCCTGAGAATGTCAGGCGCAATGTTCGTCGCAGCGAGCAACGTCGGCCAGGTCCACCTGGTCGCAGAGGACGCGGTCGTCCGCCAGTGCTGGAAGACCCTTCCGGCGTCAGCTATCTGTTTATGTTTGGGCCGACACGGCCACCGGTGCTCGGCATTCTCAGCCTGCCAAAGGTGCGCATGGTGTTGTTCCTGGCCGCGCTGCTCGTCAGTGCGCTGGTCTGTTTTGCACTAACCCGCTATCTAACAGCACCACTGAAACCAATCATGCGTGCATCGGAGGCGCTGTCAGACGGCAACCTCGATGCACGCGTTGGTGACGCGGTAACCAGTCGCGACGAGCTTGGTGCACTCGCTCGCCAATTCGACGAAATGGCGGCCGCGCTGGAGCGCCAGGCAGAATCGCAGCGAGATCTGCTGCGCAACGTATCGCATGAACTACGCTCACCGTTGGCTCGTATCGCGATTGCACTAGACCTCGCGGCACGACAGCCCAATGCCATCGACGCACACCTCACGAGGATCGAGACCGAAACCGAACATATGGATCGACTGACTGGCCAGGTGCTGGACCTCGCCCGCGTACAGGCGGACGACGGCGAAAAGCAACCGATCAGCGTCGCACCGACTCTTGAGCGTGTCGTCGACAACGCCAATTTTGAGGGCGCGCCACGCAACATTGTGATCGAGCTCGATGCACCGGCGACACTTCCTGACGTGCCAGGAGATGTCGAGCTGCTGCACAGTGCGCTCGACAACGTGGTACGCAATGCGCTACGTGCCAGCGACGCCGGTCAGGTAATCCACGTGAATGTAGAAGCAGTGACCGACGGCATCGTCATCGATGTCATCGACAATGGTGTCGGCATTCAAGACGAAGCTTTGCTCACAACGCTATTTGAGCCGTTCCGGAAAGGTGAGCGCAGCGACGGTGCCGGTGTCGGCCTCGCTCTAACCGCGCAAGTGATTGAATGGCACAACGGCACGATTGGCGCGAGCAACCGGCCCGCGCCAGATCATGGTCTCACCGTTACGATCACCCTGCCCGCGACGAGCTGACAACGCAGCCTGTTCTTATTCGCCCGTTTTCAGGGCTTCGGTCAGCATCGCCAGCAGCTGCTCGTCGCTGTATCGATGCGGCCCCCACTGGTTCAGCTGCACGAGCTGCTGAATCTTGGTGGTGATCGTGACTTGTTGCTCCTCTGCGCTCGGCACGACCATGTAGCGCCGCAACGGTGCTTCGTCGAACAAGGCATGCAGGTAGGCTGCCGACACTTCGTCAGGCAACTTGTAAGACAACTCGCGCTCGGTCGTGGCAGCAAGCTGGGCCTCCATCGTCGGCGTCATCTCACCGCCTTCTGCAATCATTCGATCGAAGCGACGCAACAACGCGCTGCGACGAATATGCGATTGATAGTTGCCAGGTTCGATCACACTGACGGAGACACCATGCGACGCCATCTCGCCAGCCAGCGCATCGGTGAACGCTTCAATCCAGTGTTTGCTACCGCTATAAGCGTTGCCCGCAGGCCAGGCCAGCGTGCCAGCGATTGAACCTGTGGTGGCGATGCGCCCCTTGGACTCGATCACGAGGGGTGCCAGCGTCTTTGTGACGCGATATACGCCCTCGACATTGACGTCGTAAATAAAGGTTTGCTCATCGACCGGGGTGTTCAGTACCGGACCACCACCACCAACACCGGCATTGTTAACCAACGCATATAAACCGGTGCCACGCTTGCGGATCAATGCCGCGACGGCATCAATCTCTTCCTGATGGCGAACATCCAAACGCACCGCCGTGATGTTGTCGATCGCGTCTAACGCGGCGAGGTCTTCGGCCTTACGCGCACCGGCGTAGACGTGATAGCCCTTACTCGCGAGCGTTTCGGCCAAGTTGCGACCAATGCCTGTGCTGGCACCGGTCACCAAAATCGATTTCTGTTCGTCGCTCGTGTCCGCACTGTGGGCGGAGAGATTGAGCGACAGCGCGGCGACGATAGCAATGAGGAAACAACTGACGGCACGAAACATGAGCACTCTCCGAATGGGTGAATGACGAAAGCGTAGCACACGTACTGGTGCGCACCGCTGGACCCGCTGGTGCGCAGATGCGCCGCTACAACCAGAGCCTTTGCATCGGCAGTTGTCGACGGAAACGGAACGTGCCGAAAATCACACGGTAGAAAAACCAGGGGACGACCGCAGCGCCGATCGCGTAGAGCAGGAAAGTCGCAGCGATCGATAGAGGGGCATCGGTATTGACCCCGGCAAAAGCGAGCGCGAGTAAACCAATACCGGTCACGGCAATCGTCGCCAAGATGACGAGTGTCGCGAGCTGCCAGCGAATGTGTGAACGCAGTTCAACGTGTGGCACGCGGGCTCGCCCCCACAACAGATACGCGATGTTGATGATCGCCAATGGTGGCAAAGCGACCATTGCCCACTGCATCACATAGGCCACCAGCACCCGCTGCTCTTGGGCTGCTATGCTCATGCCTGCATCGCCTGTCGCCGTCATCAATGCTGACCCTGACGCAGTGTCTGGCTGCCCACACTAGTCACGCATGAACCCGCCGCCGTTGACATGCAACACCTGCCCTGTGATGTAACGTGCGCTGTCAGACAACAGAAACAATAGCGGCCCGACGATATCCTCACTAACAGCCATCCGACCCAAGGGTATGCGAGCATTGTAGGCATCCACGTCAAACCGCGCCGGTGCGCCCTGTTCGCTCGCACCAGCCGCTTTGCCACCGCGAATGAATGCGGTATCGACAGCGCCGGGAGCGACACCATTAATAGTCACTCGCGGCGCCAATTCTGCGGCCAAGATCCGAACGAGCGCATTGAGCCCAGCTTTGGCGGCGCCGTAAGCGGCATAGCCGGGCGCACCCAATTGCCCAATCGCTGTCGACAACACAACGATGCGCGCCGCATCTGCCAGCAACGGCACGGCCTCACGCAACGCGAGCGTCGGGCCGCGCAGATTGCCGGACAAGATGTCGTCGAACCGCTCGGTATCCAACGCCGCAACGCTATCATGACCCTTCGTGTATCCCGAGCAAACCGCGATTCCATCGAGGTGGTCAGTTGCCGAACTGAGCTCCGCAAACGCGCGTTTGATGGAAGCTTCGTCTCGAAGGTCCACCGCAATCGTTGGGCAGCCCAGATCCGGCTCGCGCGATATGACCTCGGGCAAGTCCATCACCCAAACTGCCAGACCCGTATCCAGCGCCGCGGTGGCCAATGCGCGGCCGATGCCACCAAAACCACCGATGACCAGCAAACGACTGCCGGCCACCGGCGCTAAACGATGGAAGTCGGGTCTGTCCATCTAGCCGTCACACCCGACGTCTGGTTTGGTGAGGTATACCTTATGGTCAGAGCTTACGACCAAGACGCTTCTCCACCAGGCGCTTTTCCCATCCAGCACTGAACAGGCCGATGACCTCGTAGGCCACTAGCGCATGCAAAATCACACCAACACCCCAGCCGACGAAACCCCAAACCAGTTTTGGCTCGGTGAAGCGACCGAGTGCGAGAAAACAAGCAAGAAAGATCGCGTACATGCCGGCGTGTGAATAAAACTCTTTAAGCCCTTTGACGTATTGCAACGCGTGCTTTTCGTCATCGGCAATGACGGGCTTATCGAGGGTGGATGATGAGGATTCGGTTTGAGAGGACATCTGTGTTGCTCCTGTGCGTAGAGATTGTTGATCCACCTCAAACACAGCCGCCAGTGATTTAGCAGTTTCCAGACTGGGCATGGTGCCCCGCTCCACGCGTTGGATCGTGCGTACGCTGATGCCGGACAGCGCTGAAAGCTGCTCCTGCGACCACCCGCGTTGCAATCTGAGTTTTCTGACAATCATCCGGCGATGCTCCGTGTTGAGGTCGCACAAGATTTCCTCAAAGTGAGTAACTCGACCACGACAGACACCCGTCACCAACCCGACAGACAGGCGTCAGGCTCCAGAATATCGCATAACGATCAAAGAGATGCTGGAATCACGCTCGTCGTCAAAGCTGACTGGGGACGCTCAGATCGACCCCGGCCAGCAACCTGTTACCAGCACAGGCTCATGCAAGTTGGGGCCGAACCTGACCGCGGCGGCTTCGATCAGCCGTATTCAGGGCAGGCAGTCGGCCGGCACGACCGGAGCAGGCAGTAAGCGTGCGAAATCGAACGTCGCGCGCAGATCCGCCGGTGCCGCGAAGGCATTGGCCACCAGTCCAACCTGCAACTGCAGCGGCAAATCGGCCCGCGCGAAGTTCGCGGTCTCGATCCAGTCCGGATCACCGTCGAGCAAGCGATAGCTGTAGAACTGATCACCAATTCGACACAACACTAGATCGCCGCCGTTGCTGCCGGCGTCGATAATCAGCGTAGACGTCGCATCGACCGTGTCTTTCGTTTCACTACCGACACCGCCTGCAATACGGTCATCTTGCCGCCCGGTGTTCACCATGACGTGGTTCTCCGGATTGGTTGCCCCGGCAGGATCGCGCGCCATCAAGCCTGCCGAGTTGAAGTCGGACGCAGGCGCTTGTCCGGGGTTCGTCACGCTATCCGCGAGCACTCGAACATGCACGGCGAAATCGCCGTTCAGAGTTTTGAACACGAGCGGCGCATCGCCATCGGCGAACCAGCCCGGCGTTTGCGTCGGTACGATCGTCAGCTCGCCGACTGTCGACTGGTTGATATCAAGTGTCGTGTATTGGGCCGCCGTGCCTTCGACCTGATGACGGACTGACCAGTCAGTCAACGAGTCAGCATTAAATTCGTCGCTGAAAGTGTCGACCGCGGGACCACTCGAAACGACAAATGCGACGCTACTCGATTCCGGCACCGATGTGCCAGCCAGCGGGGTTTGGCTGATCACATAACCGGTCGCTACCGTGTCGCTCGTTTGCGGGGTGATCGAACCGACCGTCAGCGCATCATTTGTCAGCGTCGACGATGCCACGCCTCGCGCGAGCCCGCTAATATCCGGCACGTTGACCATGACCGGACCCAGTGACACGACGATATCAACCGCAGAGCCGACGATCGCAATCTCGGCCGCAACCGGCGTCTGGCTGATAACGACACCGGCAGGCACCGTCATGCTGTTCTGCTCAGTCACGGTGCCGACCACCAACTCGCCATTGACGCGTGCCGATGCAGAGGCGGCTTTGATCGCGGCGAATCTCGTCGTCGGCGAGGTCACCGAAGCGAACGATT
>JBCAZB010000125.1:0-7242 GCA_038533315.1 Pseudomonadota bacterium
TGTCGGTTGGCGCGAACTCGAGCACACCGACACATTCTCGGCTGCGCTCGACGTCTTCTATTCCGATTTCCAGGATGATCAGTTGCTGCGCGGTATCGAGTTGCCGCTGCAATGGTCGTCTGCACAGCTCCAACCAGGCTTTCAGACCGGCAATGGTCTAATCACGCAGGGGCAGTTCAACGGCGTGAAAGGTGTTATGCGTAACGACATCAACACGCGTGACGCACAACTGCTCGCCACAGGCTTGAACGCAGAGTGGATCGTTGGCGACAACTGGGCTGTCACGGTTGACCTCGCTCACTCAACTGTCGACCGCGATGACGTGATCCTCGAGACGTACTCGGGTACGGGCACAGCGGGTAGTGGCGCGACCGACAACCTGGGCTTCACGCTCAGCGATCGCGGCGCTATCTTTAACTCAACACTGAACTATGCCGATCCGAATCTGATTGTTCTGACCAGCCCGCAGGGTTGGGGTGGAGACGTCGTGCCTGGCGGCCAGCTTGGCTACCTGAACAGCCCGACCGTTACGGACGAGCTCGACCAGCTGCAATTGTCCGCGGAACGTTTCTTTGACGGTGGCATTTCAAGCGTCGAGTTCGGTGTGAACCTCTCGTCCCGCTCGAAAGACTATGTCGCGAATGAGTTCTTCCTCGGTCTCGCAAACGGCGCTACCGAAGCGGCGATCCCGGTACCGACCGGTGTCACCAGTCTGAACTTCCTCGGTATCGAAGGAATGGTCAGTTATGACCCGTTGGCGGTACTAAACAGCGGCGTGTATACGCTGTCACGCAACCCGAACGCCGATGTGGCGGTCAAGAACTGGGCGGTCGAAGAGGACGTGCAGTTGGCCTTCCTGAAAGTCGGTGTCGATTCAAACTGGGGTGATGTGCCGGTGTCGGGTAACTTCGGTGTGCAGGTGGTACGTACCGATCAACAATCCACCGGTTTCGCGGTGGGTGCAACGACCGTAGAGTTCACCGATGGTAAGGACTTCGTTGAAATCCTTCCTAGCCTGAACCTGAACTTTGAGGTGGGCGAATCGAAATTTGTCCGTGTCGGTATGGCGCGTACGTTGGCACGCCCACGTATGGATGAGCTGCGTGCCAGCCGGACGTTCGGCTACGATCCTGCGCTGGCTAACAGCACCGATGTGACGCAATCGCCGTGGAGCGCCAGTGGTGGTAACCCACTGTTGGACCCATGGATCGCTAACTCTTTTGACCTCTCGTACGAAATGTACTTCGACGATGGTCTGGGTTACTTCTCGTTGGCCGGATTCTACAAAGACCTCGAGTCGTACATCTTCCAGCAAGATACGGTGTTGAACTTCGACGGTCTGCCTTTCGCAGGTCCCGCACCCGCGTTGAATCAGGGGCTCGCATCGGCGCCGGCGAATGGCAACGGTGGCAAGATCTCGGGTGTCGAATTTGCGCTGTCGCTTAGCGGTGAGATGATCACGCCAGCTTTGACCGGCTTCGGTGCGATCTTTAGTGCATCGATGAACGATTCAGATATCCAGTCGAATCCGAATGACGCATCAACGCCATTGCCGGGTCTATCGGAAGAGATCTACAACGTGACCGTCTTCTACGAAGCGGATAACGGATTCTCAGCGCGGGTGAGTAACCGCTACCGGTCTGAGTTCCTCGGTGAGGTATCAGGTTTCGGTAACGGTCGTAACCTAACCATCGTTGACGCAGAGTCGATTGTCGATGCGCAGGTGAGCTACCGTTTCGACGAGGGCGCTCTGGCCGGTCTTACGCTGCTGCTGCAAGGCAACAACCTGACTGACCAGGAGTTCGTGACCTTCTACAACAACGATTCTCGCCAGATTCGCGATTATCAACGTTATGGTCGTAACTTCCTCGTGGGCTTGTCCTACAAGTACGAATAACCGGGCAGTATAATCCGGGGACAACGAGAGCCCTCGTCGCGGAAGCGGCGAGGGCTTTTTTGTCGGGGCGTCAACGCTTACGATAACCGGCTACTGTCGCGGGGGGGCAGAACCATGAACACGGATAAATCGATTGAGCGCGTGTTGGTCGTCGGTGGTGGTACGGCTGGTTGGATGGCCGCCGCTGTCCTGTCGCGTTGCCTGCCGAATTCGGTAACTGTGACACTGATCGAGTCGGAACAGATCGGCACGGTGGGTGTTGGCGAGGCGACGATCCCGCAGATCCGTTTGCTGAATCACTTGCTCGGTATTGATGAGCATCAATTCCTTGCTGCGACTAATGGCAGCTACAAACTCGGCATCGAATTCGAGCATTGGGGCGCGATTGGGGAGCGCTATATTCATGCCTTCGGCGGCCTTGGCCAGAGCCTCGGTATGGCACGGTTCTGGGCGTACTGGCTAAGAGCCCGTCAGAACGGCAGACAGGATTCACTGTGGGATTACTCGGTCAATGCGCAAGCGGCGCAGCAGCACCGGTTTGCGCCACTGGATCGTGTCGGCGATACACAGATTGAAGGGCTGGTTCGTGCCTATCACTTTGATGCGGGATTATTCGCCACGTTCCTGCGCACGTTGAGCGAACAGGCTGGCGTCGCTCGCATTGAGGGTATCATTGCGCAAACGCGTCTTGCTGACGACGGTCAGATCGAATCGGTTACCTTGCAGGATGGCCAGGAAGTGGCGGCGGATTTGTTTATCGATTGCAGCGGTTTTAGAGGTTTACTGATTGGCGATGCGCTCGGTGTCACTTATCAAGACTGGCGGCATTGGTTACCTTGCGATCGCGCCGTCACAGTTGCCTCGGATCCACTGTCGCCATTGCCACCATTTACACGCGCGACGGCGCACTCTGCGGGTTGGCAATGGCGTATCCCCTTGCAAACCCGCACGGGCAACGGGCATGTGTATTGCAGTGACTTCGTGAGCGACGGCGAGGCAGAAGCGACGCTGTTGCAGCATCTGCCGTCTGCGCAACAAGGCGACCCGCGCCAGTTACGTTTCACGACGGGTCGGCGTGAGTACTTCTGGTTTCGCAATTGTGTGGCGCTCGGACTCGCGAGTGGTTTCATGGAGCCACTGGAGTCTACAAGTATTCACTTGGTGCAATCGGGTTTGAGCCGTTTGTTGCAGCTATTCCCGACGACCGGTCTCAAGCAGAGCGAGATCGATGAGTACAACCGTCAAACGGCCTTCGAGTACGCGCGCATTCGCGATTTCCTGGTCCTGCATTACTTTGCTAATCAACGGGACAATAGTGAATTTTGGCGGGCACGGCGGGAAGCCAATTTGCCGGATAGCCTCCAGCATCGACTCGACTTGTTCAAAGCGAACGGTCGCCTCTTTAGAGACGCCGATGAGTTGTTTACCGAGGTTGGCTGGTTACAAGTGCTGATCGGGCAAAACCAATGGCCAGCGCACTACGATCCATTGGCTGATCATTTAACGGAACAACAGTTGGATCAATTCCTAAAGCAAGTCAGTGAGATCGTGACTGCGGCAGTCAAGCCGCTGCCACTGCACGAAGACTACATTGCGCGGTCTTGTAAGACGGGTCGCTTAGAGAGTTCATAGATCGCAATCGATTTAGCTGCGAGTGCAAGGTCGCTGTCAATCTTTAGGGTTTTTCCCGTGATGACATCAGTTGCCGATTGTGTTGCACCCAGCGCACTTTCAAACCGGCCAAGCGACAGCGATTGCGCATCACCTTTATTGACGACGACCATCACGTGCTGCTCTGCGCTGCGTCGAAAATACACGTAGACGCCGTCCTCTGGCGCGAAGTGGGTGAGCTGTCCGTGATGAATCGCGTGCGCTGTTTTCCGCCAGTTCAGCAGTGTGCGAATGAAGCCTTGCGCTTCTGCGGCATCGCCTGACAGCGATTCGCCGGTGAACGCGTTGCTGGTATCGCCGGCCCAACCGCCTGGGAAATCGCTGCGTATGACGCCGTGGGATTCAGTGCCGGGATTGGCCATCAGGATTTCCGAGCCGTAGTAGAGCTGCGGAATACCGCGCGTTGTCAGCAATATCCCGTTGGCGATTTTATATAGTGCGAGATCTTCATCGAGCTGCGTGTAGATGCGGCTCATATCGTGATTGTCCGGGAACGTCACGAGCTTGCTCGGATCACCGTACGCGAAGTCATTAGCCAATGTCTGGTAGATGCGAATTAACCCATCGCGCCAGCTATCGGTCTCTTTCAATCCACGCACGAGGTTGTCTTGCAAACCGAAGTCGATGATGCTGGGCAGATAGGAGTCGTAGCCATCGTCACGATGGGCACCGGCCTGCCAGTAGGCCGTGATCAGCACATTGTGCGTCCATTCCTCACCCGTGATGTTGATGTCCGGATACTCAGCGCGCAGACGGCGGGCATAGTCCGTCAGAAAGCTCTTGTCGGAGTAGGGCCACGTATCCACCCGTAATCCAGATAAACCTAGCGTTTCAATCCACCAGATTGAATTCTGAATCAGGTATTGCGCCAATTGCGGTTGGCGCTGATTCAAGTCCGGCATCGTGGGCACAAACCAACCATCGGCAAAGCGTTGTTGATCGCCGGGCGCCGCGTATGGGTCAAACAACGATTCGCGTCGATGATTCGTCATCTTCGGTGCGTCGGCCGAATAGTTGAGCCAGTCGGTACTCGGCAGATCATCCATCCACCAGTGTCGGTGCCCGATGTGGTTCAACACGACGTCCATCATCAATCCGATGTCCCGTTGCCTGGCGGCATTGGCCAGCGCCAGATACTCAGCGTTGCTACCGAAACGGGCATCGACCGTGTAGTGATCGGTAATCGCGTAACCGTGATACGACGATTGGGGCTGCTTGTTTTGCAGCACGGGGTTCAGCCAGATCTGCGTGAATCCCATCTGCTCGATGTAGTCCAGATGGTCGATAATGCCTTGCAAATCGCCACCGTGGCGACCGTAGGGCTCCGTGCGATCGAGGGCGTCACCATAGCCTTCAACTGTGTCGTTGTCGGGGTCGCCATTCGCAAAACGATCGGGCGTGATCAGATAGATGACATCCGATTGATCAAAGCCGCTGCCGGCTTTACCGTCGCGTGCCAGCAGTGACCATTCGTAACGTGCGGTGACGTTGTTAGCATTCGAAAATTCGAGAGTAACGGGGCCCGGGCGTGCATCTTCCGCGATATCGAGTGTGACAAACAGATAACTGGAGCTGCCGAGCCGGACGTGCTCGGTCACAGTGACATCGTCTCGGTTGGTGCTGACCTGCCAATCACGAATCTGTTCGCCGTTGATGAGCAGTTGAACGGTCGACGACTGCATGCCGACCCACCAGTTCGATGGCTCGAGGCGCGTGATCGGGGACGCGACTGCCGCACTATGCGATAGCGCACCAAGAACGAAAAAAACCAAAGTCAGTAATAGCTTGTTGTTGCGCATGGTTAGCCCCCAGAATTCAGACTTTATTATCGCATAACGCGATGGTTGACGTTTTGTCGAAGACGCGTTTTTTGCGTGTATTCGACGCACTTACTCGCAACGAAAATGCTAAAATTACATACGGCAAAACTTGCGGGGAAGTCATGCCAGATAACGATATGCGATTACGCCGGCTGGTGATCGTCGGCGGCGGTTCGGCGGGCTGGATGAGCGCCGCGGCGATCAGTCATGCGGTCGGTCAACAGTGCGACGTGATACTGATCGAGTCCGAGCAAATCGGCACCGTCGGTGTCGGCGAAGCCACCATTCCACCGATCAAGTTATTCAATCAGCGGCTCGGCATTCACGAAGCGGACTTCGTGCGTGCGACGCAGGGTAGCTTCAAGCTCGGCATCGAGTTCGTCAACTGGGGCCGTCAGGGCGACCGCTACTTCCATCCGTTTGGACAATACGGTGCAGATTTCGATGTTGTCCCGATGCACCATTATTGGTTGCAGGCGAATGCCGCAGGTGAGGCGGCGCCATTGCAGGCGTATTCCATGGCTTGGGGTGCGGCCAGTGCCGGGCGCTTCGCACCACCATCCCATGACAAGCGTCTGATTCAATCAACATACGATTATGCGTATCACTTCGATGCGGGATTGTACGCGCGCTTTCTGCGTGACTATGCCGAGCAACGCGGCGTGACGCGCGTCGAGGGCAAAGTCGTTGACGTGGCGCTCGACTCGGAATCCGGGCACGTCAGCAGCGTGACACTCGATGACGGACAGTCGGTCGATGGTGATTTTTTTATTGACTGTTCTGGGTTCAGAGGCCTGTTAATCGAGCAACACCTGCATACCGGCTACGAGGACTGGACTCACTGGTTGCCCTGTGACCGTGCCGTCGCAGTCCCGTCGGCCAAATCCAGTGATCCGATTCCTTATACACGCGCGACAGCGCATGATGCCGGCTGGCAATGGCGCATTCCATTGCAGCATCGAACCGGCAATGGCCATGTGTATTGTAGTCGTTACACGGACGATGACACCGCGGTCGACACGTTGCTCGCCAACCTCGATAGTGACCCGACGGGGGAGCCGCGCAAGCTGCAGTTTCGTACCGGACGGCGGCGCGCATTCTGGCATCGCAATGTGGTCGCGGTCGGTTTGTCGGCAGGGTTTATGGAGCCGCTCGAATCAACGAGTCTGCATTTAATACAGACGGCGATCACGCGTTTCCTGGCGCTGTTTCCGGATAGGCATGTCGATCCACTGGCGGTGGAAGAATACAACCGCTTGACGACGCTTGAGTATGAGACGATCAGGGACTTTCTCATTCTGCACTACAAGGCCACCGAGCGTCGCGACACGCCGTTCTGGCGCGCATGCGCGAGCATGCCAATTCCGGACACGCTGGCGTACAAACTCGATCATTTTCAACGTTACGGGCGTCTCGTTTCCAGTGGCACTGAGCTATTCCAGAACCCGAGCTGGCTCGCGGTGCTAGTCGGCCAACGCATCGAGCCGGAACGCATTGAGCCGATGCTAACAATGCGCTCGACAGTGGATGGGGTCAGCCGACTGGCAGGCTTGCAGCGCGTCATCAATGAAGCTTCGGCGACCCTGCCGACACACGCGGCTTTCATCGCCGAGCATTGTCAGGCGGAACCGCTCGATGGGTAGTGGATCTGCAATCGTATTCATTTGTGACCGATCGCCGGGTATGGCATCAACACACAACTAATCGCGTTCTGCAGTGCGAAGCCGAATTGGATACCGAGAAATCCGAAACTCATATTCCAGATTTGCCAGAAAGACAAGGTCGGTTTTGATGGCATGCTGAGCTCCCCCCAAGCTTTTCACGCGATTAGTTGTGTGTTGATGCCATACCCGG
>JBCAZB010000126.1:0-7228 GCA_038533315.1 Pseudomonadota bacterium
CATAACGCCCGACAAAAGGTTTCGCCGGTAAACATAAGTCAATGATTCTCTTGCATATGGTGTGGTGCGTGTGTCGTGACATCAAAATCGCTTGTACGACGTACTTCGGTCCTGTTCTTTCATAATCTGCGCTAAAGTGTTATGTTATAACATTATATTTTTCAGTGATTTAGCTGCGTTTTCCGATTTTCTGACGTTATCATGCGGTGCGTTTGCACGGCGTGTCGCTGATCATTCAGACTGCTCTTTTCAGATCTATCCACTAGAGAGTTCTTATGTTCCAACCCAGGTTTCTATTTGTCGTTTTTCTTGCTGCTATCAGCGGCTGCGCCAATAAAGTGGCGGATTTCGGACAAACGACCGCCGACACGTTAGCCATCGAACAAAACCTTCTGACGTTGGACTATGAAAAATTCACGCTTGATAACGGCATGGATGTCATCTTTCATGTTGATCGCTCGGACCCCGTCGTCGCGATCGATCTCGCCGTGCATGTGGGTTCCGGCAGAGAGGTGACAGGGCGAACTGGCTTCGCGCATTTGTTCGAACACTTGTTATTCCTTGATTCTGAGAATCTCGGTTACGGCGGTTTGGACGAAATGAACACCCGTATTGGCGGTGACGGTACGAACGGGTTTACGACCAACGATATGACGCAGTATTTCCAGGCGGTCCCGAAGGATGCGCTTGAGAAGATCATTTGGGCCGAGGCCGACAAAATCGGCTGGTTCATTAACACCGTGTCACAGGACGTTGTCGACAACGAAAAGCAGGTCGTCAAAAACGAAAAGCGCCAGCGGGTCGACAATCAGCCCTATGGCCACAACCTCTACATCATTGCGAAGGCGATGTATCCGGAGGGCCATCCGTATAACTGGCAGGTGATCGGGTCTTTGGAGGACGTCGAAGCTGCCACACTACAAGACGTAAAAGATTTCTTTGCACGCTGGTATGTCCCGAACAACGTGACGGTGACTATCGCTGGCGATTTCGATACCGCAGAGGCACGGCAGTGGGTCGAGAAGTACTTTGGTGAGATTCCCGGTTCAGATCCACTGCCGAAGTATCAGGCCGCCCCAGCCAGCCTCGAACGAAGCGTCAACGTGATGCATGAGGACAACTTCGCCACGGTCCCGCAACTGACGTTGGCGTGGCCGGCAGTGGCGCAATACCACCCCGACGCCTACGCGCTCGACATATTGTTGAGCTACCTCACCGAAGGTAAACGCGCGCCACTGAACGCGGTCATGATCGATGAAGACAAGGTGACATCAACGCTGTTCGCGTTCAACTACACCAAAGAACTCGCCGGCGAAATCTATCTCGGCATTCGTGCCAATCAAGGCGAGGATATCGATGGTCTGATGCCGTCACTGGAAAAAGCCTTGGCTCGTTTCGAAGCGGAGGGAATTTCGCAAGCGGATCTGGACCGTATCAAGGCGGGTACCGAGGTCGCGTTCTACAGCAACGTCCAGAGCGCTTTGGGCAAAGCGATCCAGCTCGGTGAGTACAACGTCTTCACTGGCGACCCAGGTTTTATCAGTACTGACATCGCACGCTTGCAGTCGGTGACGACGGCAGACGTGATGCGGGTGTATCGCGACTACATTAAAGACCAGCCACGAGTCGCTGTCAGCTTCGTGCCAAAGGGTCAGGCGGAGCTCGCGCTGGCTGACGCTGCTGTGGCATCGGTGGTCGAGGAGCAGATCGTCGCGGGCGAGGGTGCGCCAGCCGATTTCGATCCGGCTGCACGCGTGCTTGAGCAACGTACTCCATCCGCGTTCGATCGCAGTATCGAACCACCTTTCGGCGAGTCGTACAGCTTGCCGGTGGATGCCACCTGGCGCACCGCGCTGGACAATGGGCTGCAAATCGTGGGTCTTGCGTCAGACGAAACGCCGCTGGTGCAATTCTCGCTACGTTTCGATGCGGGGCAGGTTCGTGCGAGTGTGGAAAAGTCGGGTAGCGCCGCACTCGTCGCCGACATGTTGAGTAAGGGTACCGAGTCGCTGACGACCGCAGAATTCGAGGATGCGGTGAAGTCGTTGGGAGCCACGATCAACGTGTATAGCGGCGACTGGACGACCGTCATTAGTGGCGTGACACTGAAGCGCAATTTCGATGCGACGATGGCGTTGGTGATCGACATGGTCAACAGCCCGCGCTGGGACAGTGATGAGTTCGAGCTGCTTAAAGCACGCGTCGTGCAAGAGATCACGCAGGCCGAAGGTAACCCCAATGCGATTGCGGCACGCGAGGCGGCCAGACTGCGTTATCCGGCGGACAACGCCTTGCACTATGCGGGCTACGGCCCGAAGGCGAGCGTCGAGGCAACGACAATCGATGACCTCAAGGCGTTTCATCAAGCGTTCTATCGTTGGGACTCAGCCGTCCTCAATATTGTCGGTGATTACCGAGAAGCGGATGTCGTTGCCGCGCTGGGTCGACAACCCCGGCGTCAGGGGCAACAACCGGAGTCGGTCGACGTGGGCGCATTGTTGCCGGTCGAAACTGCGGGCATTTATTTTTATGATGTGCCCGGGGCCAAACAGTCGATATTGCGTGCCGCTCGGCCTGCGATGTCCGTCCGCGACGATGAATACCTGGTCGCCGATTTCGTGAATTTCTCGCTAGGCGGCATCTACACGTCTCAGCTCAATACGACGCTGCGCGTTGAAAAAGGCTACACCTACGGCATTCGTTCCGGGTTTTCAGCGACCGATGACCGTGGTCAGTTTTCGGTGCGCACATCGGTGCGAAGTAATGCGACGCGAGAGTCTCTGGCGCTGATCCGCGATATCGTCGGCGGTTACGGTGACAGCTTCGACGCGGCGTCGCTGGAGGTGGCAAAAGCGGCCGTGTTGCGAGGCCAGGCGCTCAGCAATGAAACGCTGAATGACAAGTTACGGCGGGTGAGTTTTCTGTCGCGATACGCTTTTTCCGATGACTACTTTCAACGTCAGGCAGCGGCGATTGAGGCGATGGATCTGGATACGTTTCGGGCCTTCACGATGCGCTACATGACTCCCGATCGAATGCGTTATCTCGTGATCGGCGATGCTGAATCGCAGGCTGGGCGTTTGTCGGATCTTGATCTCGGTACAGTGACGCTGCTGGCGCCGCCAGCCAATTCAGACACTGCGCAAGGTGGTGCCGAGTAACGCGCCCGCTGCGCCCATCAATGCGAGCAAGCCGATAACGCCGTCGTTGCCGATGTAGGGCGTCAGCAGACCGATCGCACCGACAACCAGCAACAGCAGCCCGATAATGGTGTTGCTGACGGCGACGTAGCTCGTGCGTTTGTTGCCACCAGCGAGGTTGACGACATAGGTCGAGCGACCGACCCGCACGCCGCTGTGCGCCAGTGACAAAATGAAGTAGGCCATTGGCAGAAACCACACACTGGTTGCGAGCGTCGGTAGCCATTGGAAGACCGCAAAGCTTGCGAGCCCAATGCCGGCTGTGATGATCGCGGACAGCATCATGACACGCTTGCTCGAGACATCGGCAAATCGGCCCCATACCGGTCCGCTGATCAGGTCAGCGATGCCGGCAGCAACAATAAACCCGCCTAATGTGGCTACCGTACTTTCGCTACTGGTCTGGGCAAGTGCGACGTAGAAAGGTGCGCTCAGTGCGGAACACATCAATAAGGCACGTGTTAGTACAAAGCGTCGAAACGGTGCGTCTGTGACGAGCAATCGCAGTTGCCCGAAGATAGCGCCGATGCTGCGACCACCATCCGTCGCGCCATCGGTTTCTGGTACCTGCGCGTAGACGGCTGCGGCTACGAGCCACAGCAGGGCCGCTAGGCCGAGCACCCACGCGATTGTCGCTTGTGCAGCATTCGCCAAAGGTGCCATCAAGCCGATACCCACAGAGATTGCTGCGAGGCCTGCGATACTGGCCGACCAGCCTGACAATTGTCCGCGCTTAGTTTTGGAAACGGTCTTGCCCATCACGTCTTTGGCGGCAACCGAACACAATGCGCGAAACAAGCTGAATGCCATGACGCAGGCAAGAATCGCCCAGCCGGCGGCTTCATTGGTCAGCGTGACAGCCGTCAGACCGAGACCAGCGACGCACGCCGCCTGGCCGATACTGCCGATCACCCAGACCCACTTACGGCGTGGCAGTCGGCGCACCCAGCCGCCAATGACTAATTGCGGGATCATCGCCCCGGCTTCTCTAATCGGCACCAACAAGCTCAGCACCCAGGCCGGTGCCCCAAGCAGCGGTGTCAGCCATGCCACCGTGGTCTTCGGATTGGCGATCATGTCGCCTAGTTTGGTCAACGCATAGCTACAGAGAATCAGCACGAAGCTCTGCGGTGTGTCTCGGCAGGCCGATTCGCTGATGTCCTCGCAAAGTCGACCATCGTTGTCGTCGGTCAAGCGCTCGTAGATTGCTTCTGAAATCGCCATGCGGCCTCGCCTTGGAAATCCGCAGCGAGGCTAACCCAGTTCAGTGGCTAGCGACAAGCGATCAGCGAATCATCAATTGCAACCTGATAGCGAGTCGATCCATGCCGCAACACGGGCGACATTGAATGTGTCGATGCGATTCGAGCCGATGGGTGGCATACCGTGCACATCGCGTCGCTGCATCCGCTCGATGATCATTGAGGCGGCGCTATCGCCGGGCGCGATCAGGCGGGCACCGTCAATGCCCAGCGTGTCGCCAGTCGGTTCTACATCACAGGCATTCATCGACGCGAGTGGCGTATCGAAACGCAAGTCCATGTCCGACGGCGCCGGACCATTGGGTCGATGACACTGCGAGCAATTGGTGTGCAGATACGCTCGAGCACGCGGTTCGATGGCGGAGCCGGTATTCTCGGGATCGGCGAGAGCTGGCAGCGTACTAGCCGGCGCCGACAGTGGGTTAGTCAACATCCCGATCTGTGCCAGCGTTTCGAGCTGGTTGGCGAAGCGACCCGTTTCCGGGTAGGTGATGTCTTTATTGAGCTGCGCGATTTCCGCGCCGAGGGAAAACCCGGCCGCGCTCGTGTGACAAGCCATGCATTCCGACTCGGATGGGTAGATCCAGTCCTGACCCTCCACCCGTGCGACCTTACCACCGCGCACGCGAGTGGCTTCGGTTTGTGCTGCATTCCACTCGTACGTGTAGCCGGCCCACTCACCGTCGGTGTGACGCATAAAGTGACGTGTCTCGATCAGCGCACCATTGAGTCTGAAGTTCTTGACGAGGACGGTACCGATGGGGAAGGCGAAATCGCCAGCGGCGTTGATATCGATGGTCGTGCCGTTAGGGATGGCGATGTAACGATCTTTGTCGGCACCGTCGGACCAAAACGGTGCGTTTGGCGAGTAGCGCAGCAACCCAGAGTAGGGCAGGCTTGCGTCGCTCGTATCCACACAACCAGTCGCAGACAACTGATCTGGAATCGTGTCCATGGCCTGTGTATTGGCAGCATCGAGTCGTCGAACCCGGCCGCGACCGTTGCTGCCGTTGATATCGACCATGTACAGCTCATTGTCGGGACCGATCGCGAACGCGGTTGGATTCAGATTCGTATCGATGAGCTGCGCGTTCGTGAAGCCGCCTTGTCCATCCGGTTGCGTAGCCCAAATGCGCCCTGAGCCGTAGTCACCGAACACATAAAGGCCAGACAAGGCAGGCATCGCGTCGCCGCGATACACCTGTCCGCCGGTAATGGAGTTGCCCTGGCTGCGCGGATACTCGGTCACGGGGTCGATCAGCGCGACGCCGTCGCAATCCGAAGCGTTGCCAGTATCCAATGTGCCCTCGCGACAACGCCAACCGTAGTTGCCGCCGCGTTCGATCAGATTAACTTCTTCGCGCGCGCCTTGTCCGACATCAGCCAACCATAGCGCACCGCTGTCACGATCAAAGGCCCAGCGCCATGGGTTACGTAACCCCCAGGCGAATATTTCGGGGCAGTCGTTGGCATTGCCGCCGGGCCCACACGGCGGATTGCCGGCGAATGGGTTATCCGCCGGGATGTTGTAGCCTGCGCCGGTGTCATTGACATCGAGGCGCAGCATAGCGCCTAGCAGACGCGTGTTGTCTTGTGCGCGTGCGCGAGGGTCGTTGCCGCTGCCGCCGTCACCCAGACCGATGTACAGGAAACCGTCGGGTCCGAAGGCGATGTCGCCGCCGTTGTGATTGTCAAAGTCCTGATCGATCTCGATGATTATCTCTTCGCGGACCGCTGCACCAGGCCGCGCCATGTCGTCGATGATCCAACGCGCAATGACGCTCCGCATCGACGGGTTGTTGTTCTGAATCGTGTATGACAAAAACACCTCAGGTGTCGCCGGGTAATTCGGATGGAATGCCATACCGAGCAAACCACCTTCTGAGTTGGTGCGTAGGTTTCGGGTGTCGGTGAGATCGAGATATTCTGTGGCCGACGTCGCATTGGCTGGGTCGAAAGTCAGGATCTGACCGGATTTCTGGAGCACAAACCAGCGACCGTTGTTGCCGGGTTCCAGCAACAACTTGGTGGGTTGACTAAAGTCCTGCAGCGCTGGATAAGGGTCTGTGACCACCACGCTCGCATCGGTGGTTGGCCTGTCTGGAGCAATACACGTTTGGTTGTCCGGTCGACTATCCAGGCCGGATGCAGCCACCGCGCTATCGTTGTCGCGGATTGTGCCGATAGCCTCGGCATCGACGATGGTTGCATTCTCTGGCGACGACAAGGTCACCGTGAACGTCTCATCCGCCTCCTGATCTCGATCGCCAACAATCTCGATATCGACCGTAACCTGGCTCGTGCCACCGGGGATATCGAGCGTACCGCTCGCCGCGAGAAAATCGACACCGGACTCCGCCGTGGCGGAAGCAGTGGCATAACTGACACGGGCGTCCGCAATAGTCGCACCAGCCGGTGCAACGAAAGAGGCTTGCACCGTGAACGACAGCGTCACGTTCGTATCGTCGTCTTCTGTCACCGTTGCATCGCTGATCGACAGGCTCGGGTTGACGATGGTGTTCGGTGGATCAGGTTCGATCAGTGTGTTGTCATCGCCACCGCTGCCCCCACAACCGACGAGCAAAAGGGCAGCCAACAAACTGAAGAGATCTGCACGTTTCATCGATGACATGACATTCACCTCGACCGGCCATCAAGAATCATGTTTTAGAGGCTAGCAGAAGCGCACCCCAAAAAACGTGAAGAATGCCCGCGTCGTCGCCAGACAGCGACAGTTGCGTTGGAGAGCCGACTGCGACCAAGCGT
>JBCAZB010000127.1:0-7164 GCA_038533315.1 Pseudomonadota bacterium
CACGACCATCGAAAGCACACCGAACACATACCAGATATTGAAGTTCTTGGATGCGTAGTACTCCGTTACGTGCTCTTTCAGCATGGAGTCGAGTGGGAAACGGGCTTTCACCCAGTCCATCACGCCACCCTTGTCCTGCTGACCAATACGAACATCAGATTCTGCTCTGGCCATTATGCTGCTCCTGTTTCGGTGCCGATCTCGACGACGCTCTCGCCGACAAATCGGTAAGGGGGAACTTCAAGGTTTTTCGGTGCCGGCACACCGCTAAAGACGCGTCCGGCCATATCGAATTTTGACCCGTGGCACGCGCAGAAGAATCCGCCGAGCCACTTGTCACCGAGATCTGCCGGTGCGACTTCGAAACGCGGGGTCGGCGCGCAACCGAGGTGCGTACATTGACCGAAGACCACAAGTACCTCCGGTTTCAGCGAGCGATATTTGTTCATCGCGTACTCGGGTTGATCCGAGCCACTCGATTCTGGGTCCGCGATCAGTGGCTCCATCTCATCGATACGTTTCAGCATTTCTTCGTCGCGACGCACTACATATACAGTGCGGCCGCGCCACTGTTTACGCGTCATCTGACCTGGCTCGAGGTTGGCGATGTTCACCTCAACAGGTGCGCCGAGTGCTTCGGCGCGTGCACTGGGTCGCAATGAACCCAGGAAAGGCACAAGGAACATGCCGCCTGCAACCGCTCCGGTGGCCGCAGTGGCTATGCCGAGAAAGCGCCGTCTGCTTTCGTCTAACTCATCGGTCATGTCGGAAACTCCGGTTTTCAGTAGTCAATGTATTGTCTCGGTACTCCGGCTATCGCTGCCGGCCGTGTCTAAGTTCAACGTTCGTACAGGGCCGGCAATTCGATGCACCAGCTTTAATACGTGTCTAGCGGCCTATTTGGCCGAATCTGTACGCGTCAAGCGCAATTTTGAGCGAAATTCGTCTCGCTGGTGCGAACCAACGCCCCTCGACGGATGCCGAGCGTTGTTGTGTTACCGAGCGATTCAATCTGCCGTCGCAGTGTTTTTACGAATAATCGACAAAAAATTTTGGCGATCCTTAGACGCTGTCGATGTTTGACTTAGACAACTATCAGCCCGTTAGTATACAGAATAAATGCTGTGCTTGCCTACCATCAGCTGCGTTACTACGTCACAATAGCCCCGTCAGGAAGCCCGATATTCAGGAAATCCCCACCATGTCGACCCGAGGTCTAACTGCCTTTGCGCTATTTATCGGCCGCAGCATCGTTCTAGGCCTGGCTATCGCGTGTATCGTGATGCTGATCAGGCCGAATCTGGTCGCAAAGACTCAAACTGGGCCCGTGCAGTCGGCGAGCTATGCGCGTGCAGTCGCCGCGAGCGCGCAGGCGGTCGTTAATGTCTACACGACACGCCGCGTATTGTCGCCGACGAGCACACCAGCGAGCGCACCACTTCGCAGCGCCGTTCAGACAAATCTCGGATCAGGCGTCATCATTGACGCAGACGGCTATATTGTGACGAACAACCATGTGATCACGCAGGCCGCTGCTATCCGCATTCAATTCGCCGATGGACGCGTTGCCGATGCACAAATCGTCGGGCAGGATCCCGACACCGATCTCGCATTATTGAAAGTCTCACTGCCCGATCTCGAACCCATTCAGCTCGGCCGGTCCGATCAAATGCAGATCGGCGATGTCGTGCTCGCCATTGGCAATCCGTACGGACTTAGCCAGACAGTAACGCAAGGCATTATCAGTGCGACTGGACGCGGACTGCTCGGACTGACCACGTTCGAAAACTACATTCAGACAGACGCAGCAATCAATTCCGGCAATTCAGGCGGCGCGCTAATCAATACCCGAGGCGAATTGATCGGCATCAACACGGCCGTGATCTCACGCGAGGTCAACATTCAGGGCATCAGCTTTGCGATTCCGATCAATCTGGTTTCAGGTGTGGTGCGCGCATTGCGCGAAAACGGTCGTGTGTTACGCGGCTGGCTTGGCCTCGACATGCGGCCACTCACCGACGAACAATGGTCGGATCTCGGGCTCGAGCCTGGCACCGGCATTTTGCTCGGCGCGGTACAGCACCAGGGTCCGGCATGGCAGGCAGGTATTCGCCCCGGCGACGTCCTTGTATCGATTAACGACGTGCCCGTCACCAATAACCAGGAAGCACTACTCACTGTCGCCGGCTACACGCCCGGCACCGAACTGGATATTGAGCTGATTCGCGCGGGCCAGCGGTTTCGCACCGTAGCGACGGCCGGCGATCGCTCAGAATCCGCCCGTTAACAGACCTTAGGTCAGTCGACGCACCTCTGCGCCTAGCGCGCGCAGCTTGTCTTCGATGCGCTCGTAACCCCGATCAAGATGATAGATCCGGTCGATGATCGACTCGCCTTGAGCGACCAACCCGGCGAGCACCAAACCGGCAGATGCCCTCAGATCGGTTGCCATCACTGGCGCTGCGGTTAGTTGCGGGACGCCATCTGATACAACAGTTCGGCCACGGATCTTGAAGTCAGCTCCCATGCGCTGAAGCTCGGGAATGTGCATAAATCGATTCTCGAAAATCGTCTCGGTGATCGAGCCTGAACCTTCTGCAATCGCATTCAAGGCACAGAATTGCGCTTGCATGTCCGTTGGAAAAGCCGGGTGCGGCGCCGTGCGGACATCCACTGCAAGCGGACGCTTGCCGCGCATGTCTAGTGAAATCCAGTCATCACCTGTGCCGATCGTCGCGCCCGCCTCGGCGAGCTTGCCGAGAACAGCCTCAAGCGTGTCTGGCCGTGCACCCAGCGTGCGCACACGGCCACGCGTCATGGCCGCTGCGACGAGATAGGTACCGGTCTCGATTCGATCGGGCAACACAGCGTACTCGCCGCCATGCAACGCCTGCGCACCCTGGATACGAATGGTCGATGTACCCGCACCTTCAATGTGCGCACCAATCTGTTGCAGAAAACGGGCGAGATCCTCAACCTCAGGCTCTCGCGCGGCGTTCTCAAGCACTGTCTCGCCCTCCGCCCGGGTAGCCGCCATCATCAGATTCTCAGTGCCAGTCACCGATACGGTATCGAAAACGAAGTGCGCACCGGTCAGCTTGTCGGCGCGCGCTCGGATGTAGCCGTTTTCAATCCAGACATCCGCGCCCAACGCCTGCAGGCCTTTCACGTGCAGGTCAACCGGACGCGCCCCGATCGCACACCCACCGGGCAACGACACATCGGCGCGTCCGAAGCGGGCAACGAGCGGACCCAACACAAGCACCGATGCGCGCATCGTTTTCACGAGATCGTACGGCGCTATGGGGTCGATCGCGTCAGTTGCGCTTACCTCGACTATCAGTTTTTCGTCGATCGTCGCTTCGGCGCCCATGCGCTGCAGCAGACTGATCATGGTGGTGACATCGCGCAGATGCGGCACATTCGACACCCGCACCGGCTGTTCGGCCAGCAAGGTCGCGGCGAGAATGGGCAGGGTGGCGTTTTTAGCGCCGGAAATCTGCACATCACCGTCCAATGTCACACCACCGGTAATCGCTAGTTTATCCATCGCTTCAGTCGCCTTGGCTGGCCTGCTCTTCCGGCGTTAGCGCCGTAATGGACAGCGCATGAATATCTGCTCGCATGTGTTCACCCAGCGCCTGATAAACCAGCTGATGGCGCGCAACTGGGCGCTTTCCGGCGAACTGCGCGGACACCACCGTGGTGCTGAAATGGACATTGTCATCACTCAGCACCTCTACGTCGGCGTCTGTCAGGTGTTGCTGGATAAGATTCTGGATAGCTTCTGGTGTCACGATAAAAAACCGGTTGGCCTCGGAGACCGAGGAGTGTAGTACAAAGGCACGAATCACCCAACGGCAGGCATTGATTGCGACCGTCGCAACCAGACAACAGAATCTTAAGATTTGTGTATTATTGGCCGCTGCCTTGGCACATCCTGCAAAATAAAGAATAAGTGGTGTGCGCGCGAGTGAGGTTGGATTGGATTCAGTATTAGCAAATTCAGCGATGATCGTGGTCGGTCTGGCCGCTCTGATCTGGGGCGCCGATCGCTTTGTGATTGGCGCGGGCGCAATGGCGCGGAATCTCGGTGTGCCGACACTGCTGATTGGCCTGACGGTCGTCGGAATTGCGACATCAGCGCCTGAGATTCTGGTGTCCATCGTCGCTGCCATGAACAATCAGCCCGACCTCGCAATCGGCAACGCGCTGGGTTCGAATATTGCCAACATCGCGCTGGTGCTCGGTGCGACGGCTTTGCTAAAGCCCATCGCTGTCATGTCGCGAACGCTGCAACGCGAGATGCCGGCGTTACTCGCCGTGACGCTGTTAGCCGTCGCGTTGTGTCTCGATCTGTCGTTGAGTCGCGTCGATGGCCTCGTGATGCTGACAGCTCTCGTGGTCGTCATGTACTGGATTGTACGACTGGGTTATGACACGACCGCCAACGACCCCATCGAGGCCGAGTACGAAGCTGAAATTCCGAAAGACATGAAAATGCAGGTGGCCGTGACGTGGTTCCTGATCGGATTGGCCGTGTTACTGGCCGGTGCCGAACTGCTGGTGGCAGGCTCAACCAGCATCGCGCGAAGCTTTGGCATCAGCGAGCTGATCATTGGCGTCACGTTGGTCGCTATTGGCACCAGCTTGCCGGAGCTCGCAGTTTCGCTTATCTCCGCTATGAAGGGCGAACAGGGCCTCGCGATCGGCAATATCATTGGCTCCAACATGTTCAACCTGCTCGCCGTTATCGGCAGCGCGATCATCATCCGACCAACCACGATCGGCCCGGAAGTCTTATCCCTGCACTTTTTCGTCATGATCGCCCTAACGTTGGTGCTGTTCGCGATGGCGTACAACTATAGTGGTGCCGGGCGCATCAATCGCATCGAAGGTAGTGCCCTGTTGCTCGCGTTCTTCAGTTATCATATTTATGTGTTGAGCCAGAGCTTCTCGAATGCCGGCTGACAAATCTGAGCGACTCGCCCAGGCGCGGCGTGTGCTGACCATCGAATCGAGCGCCGTTTCACAACTCGCTGATCGGCTCGATGACGCCTTCGAAGCCGCGTGCCAGCTGTGCCTGAATTGTCGCGGACGAATCGTCGTCACCGGTATGGGTAAATCCGGCCACGTTGCCGGTAAGATCGCCGCGACGCTCGCCAGCACCGGCAGCCCTGCATTCTTTCTGCATCCGGGCGAAGCGAGTCATGGCGATCTCGGCATGATCACGACCGACGATGTCGTGCTTGCGATATCCTACTCTGGCGAGACGCAGGAAGTTCTGACCATTCTGCCGCTAATTAAACGCCTTGGCACACCGCTGATCAGCATGACCGGCAAACCGGAGTCCACCCTCGCAACGCGTGGCGATGTCCACCTGAACGTCGCGGTCAGCGAAGAGGCTTGTCCGCTAAACCTGGCACCGACTGCGAGCACAACCGCGACACTCGCGATGGGCGACGCGCTGGCTGTCGCTTTACTGGACAGTCGTGATTTCACCGCAGAAGACTTCGCACGCTCTCACCCAGGCGGCAGCCTTGGCAAGCGATTGCTGTTGACTGTCGAAGACGTCATGCATCGTGGTGCGGAAACACCGATCGTGCGTGTCGACGCTCCGTTGCCAGACGCACTGCTGGAAATGACTCGGAAAGGACTCGGCTTGACCACCGTCGTTCAGGCTAACGGCGAACTTGCCGGCATCTTCACCGACGGTGACCTTCGTCGGCTACTGGAGAACCAGCATGACCTGCGCACGTTGACGATCGCGGATGCGATGACCCATGGCGGACACAACATCACCGCCGACGCGCTGGCAGCAGAAGCCGTGCGGTTGATGCAGCAGCACAAGATTAATGCTTTGCCTGTGGTGGATGATGACCGCAAGGTGATCGGAGCTCTGAACGTACATGACTTGTTCCGTGCAGGTGTTATGTGAGCACGCCGACGCTTGCCAACGCGGACACTGCACTGCGGAAACGCGCCGCCAACATCCGCTTGGCGGTGTTCGACGTTGATGGTGTTCTAACGGATGGACGCTTTTTGCTCGATGCGAATGGCAACGAGCTCAAGTCCTTCAACACGCAGGACGGTTTTGGACTACGCCAGCTGATCACGAGCGACATCGCTGTCGCTATCATTACCGGCCGCTCCTCGGGCGCCGTGACACACCGCACAGCTGAGCTCGGTATCGAACATGTGTTCCAGGGCTGCCGCCACAAGCGGGAAACCATCGATAACCTGATCGAATCGCTGGCGCTCGACGAATCGGCTGTCGCCGCGGTGGGCGATGATATTCCCGATCTTCATATGTTTGCCGCTGCGCAGGGGCTACGTATCGCAGTCGCGAATGCGGTCGAACCGGTCAAGCAAGCAGCCGACGTGCAAACCGAACGTAGCGGCGGCGGCGGCGCCGTACGCGAAATTGCAGACTTTCTACTGGCGTGTCGTGGTACCCATCAGCCATGAACACACGTGGCTTACTGATCATCATCACATTGGTCTCTCTGGCTTTGTTTAGTTGGTACCTGCGCGATCGTGAGCGCACACCCGCGCCGGTACAGCAGACTATTCCACGGGTAGACAGTGGTTATTACCTGCTCAATGCCCGAATCACCGCGAGTGATGAGGATGGCGAGTCTGCCTATCAGATTATCGCCGGGGAGGCGACACAAGCCGCTCTGGACGCACCGATTGAGATGCGTGCCGTACGTGTCACGTACGGTGAATCCGAAACATCGCAGTGGCTAATCAGTGCTGATGAAGCGACGCTCGAGCAAACCAATACCGTGCTGACTCTCGCCGGCAGTGTCGAAGCAACGTGGCAGCGACAGGGAAACAGCGAAGGTGATGACGATACAACACTAACCTTGCTGACCGAATCACTCGCTTTTGACGCAGAAAGAAACATTGTCGAAACGGATGCGCTGGTGCGTTTTGATGTCGGCATGGGCAGACTCACGGCGACCGGTATGCGTGCGTCTTTGCAGAACGATGTCGTAGAATTCAGGTCTAATGTTCGTGGCCAGTTTACACCGTAGTCTGATACTCATCGCGCTGCTGTCTGTAGCGTCGAGTAGCTATGCGCAGAGCGCGGCACTCGATCGTCGTTTACCGATTGATATCGACTCGGACCAAAGCACGCTCGATCTCGCCAGTGGCATG
>JBCAZB010000128.1:0-7135 GCA_038533315.1 Pseudomonadota bacterium
CGGGACGATCGACCTGCATGAGTTTCCGATCGCGCCGGCAACCAGTGACGATGTCGCCGTGCACCGCACGCTGTCTGCACCAGAGGCTGCACGACCCGGTCTGCATTGGGTGCTGGCGAATGCACTTCGGCCGCCGTTCCCGTCATCGAGTTTCGATACGCTGGTGACACCGTGGTTGGTTGATGTCATCGACGAGCCGCTACCCGTTCAGGCGCAACGGTGGAATCGACTGCTCAAAACCGGCGGTCGTTGGATCTGGTTCGGCTCGCATGCGTTTCGCAGCGGCGGGCCGGTGGGTGAAATCAGTATCGAAGAGTCTCAGGAGATCATCGCGGGGAGTGGGTTTTCCGATATCAGTGTGGTCGAGGCTGAGTTGCCTTACATGGTGTCGCCGGCTAATCGACACGCACGTCAGGAACGGGTGGTGGTGCTGTCGATGACGAAAACCGCTGAAGTGGATGCGCCCGCCCGACACGTGGCCTTACCGGATTGGTTGGTGGATACGTCGTTATCGGTGCCCGGCAGCGAGTCTTTCCAATCGCAAGGCATGGCATCGCGGATTCACGCCTTTTTCTTTTCGATGATCGATGGGCAGCGCAGTCTTGATGAGATGGCGCTGCTGATGGAGCAAGAGCGATTGATGCCGAAAGCGGAAGGGGTCGCGACGCTAAGAAATTTCCTCATTCGAGCGCTGGCCGTGAGCGACGGCTACTCGGCGCTCTAGCAGGGCAGGCATGAGGTCAGCTTGACGTTTTCTTCACTGAAGGAGTGATTTCGATGGCAGCGTATATGTTGATTGCGGCGAAGATCGAAGACCGCGACAAATTTCGGGCGCAGTATGCGTCTGCCGCCGCGGCATTGGTTGCCGAGCGGGGAGGTAAATACATCGTGTTGGGGCCGGGCGCTGAATTGCTTGAAGGCACGCTCGACGGTTACACGTCCGTCGCGGTGTCAGAGTGGCCCGACCGCGAGACTGCACTCGCTTTCTGGAATTCGCCTGAATATGCCGAAATCAAGAAAGGTCGTGAAGGTCTCGCAGAAGTGCAGGTCTTGCTCGCTGGCGAATAGCCCATCACTCGACAGACTTCGCTGCCGTTTGAAAGAACTCTAGCCAAACACCACCGGGCCCGCGCGCGGCCATTAGCAATGTGTCGCCGTAGGGCGGTAAATTGACGCGGATGGGTTGGAAGGCGATTTCCACCTCGTTCGCACGTAGGTGTTGGTGAAGTGCTGCGATATCGTCCGTGGGGAATCGCAACATCAAGATACCGAGGTTGGGCGGGACAGCAAGGTGCGAGAAGTCTGCGCCGTCGAGGCCCTCGAATGTCAGTAGCTCAATACTGCCTTCGTTGCGACCATCCGGACTCAAGATGGCAATATCACGAACAACCTCATCGGCCAGGTTGTGCGGAATGCCGAGCACATTCGGCCCGTCCTCGGGGCTCGCGCCGCTGTGTTCCAAGTAAGGCTGAAAACCGAGTATGCCTTCGTAAAAGCTGCGAGCTTCGTCCAGGTCTTTTACGATTTGTGTCGCATTGAATAGCCGACTCATTTCCCGCAATTGTGGCCATCCCGTAAGTACAGGCGCAACGCGTTCAATCATTGCAATGACGATGCCGTCCGGACCGCGAGCCAACCACTCGATGACCTCGAATTGAGCGAATTTGAAGCGTACCGGGTCGCTGGTTGCTTGCCACCCCGCCGACTGAAGTTGCGCAAATTTTTTAGCCATGTCGACGATACGCGTGTTTACGTCGAACCATCCGCCGGTGTCCCACGATTGAGCGTTGGAGCGAATGTGTTGCTGGTCTACATCGTCGAACTGTATCAGCCGGATGTAGCCGCGTTGCGTTGCCGGATTGGCCATGACCGAAAAGCGTGCAGTGGCCTGCTGGGGTAGTCCCCAGGCGTGTAAGGTGGCTGGGTCGAGCTTGCCGGCGGCGACGACTTCCCAGCCGGCCACCGTTTTGAGGAATGTCTCATAGCCGCTTAGCGATGACACACTAAACACCGTTTCCTGATAACCCGCGCTCAACCATGGGTCAGCTCGGAGGTTTTGCGACGCGATTGCGGCCAGAAACAGTGAAAGTGCCAATGCGCTGCAGCGCAATGAGAGAGTCCGCATAATCCACGCCAATCAAATGTTATATTCGTATACTATTATGCCATCATAAGCGCCATCGAGTTCAGGCGCGCCATGGGGAAGTCGCATCGATAACACAACACACGAATATCCATCGCCCCGTCGTGCCTGGTCGATGGTGATCCTATTGACGGTCGCTTACGTTTTTTCGTTTGTGGATCGTTACATTCTCGGATTGCTGATAGAGCCCATCAAGGCGGATCTCGACCTCACCGACACGCAGATCGGGCTGCTAATGGGCACGGCTTTTGCGATCTTTTATGCAACGATGGGGCTACCGCTGGGCTACGCAGCCGATCGGTTGAAAAGGACATGGATTCTGGCAACGGGCGTGCTGGTCTGGTCAGTCGCGACGGTCGCGTCAGGATTCGCCAGCAAGTTCGGCCATATGTTCGCCGCGCGATTGAGTGTTGGTGCCGGCGAAGCGACGTTGGGCCCTTGTGCGATGTCGATGATCGCTGACAGTTTCCCACGTGAGCGCCGCGGCCAGCCTATCGCGTTCTACACCGCGGCGTTGTCGTTGGGCGCGGGTATTGCTTCGCTGGTCGGCGCCAGCGTCCTGACGTGGGCGAAAACGGTCGAGACAATTTCGCTACCGTTAGTCGGCGATGTCGCGCCATGGCAGCTCACCTTTTTCATTGTCGGGCTCCCTGGCATCGCGCTGGCGTTCGTCTTCCTGTTCATGCGCGAGCCAAAACGCCAGTCCAGCAAGACTCAAACTGGCGAATCGTCGACCTTCGGCATGTTGCTGAGCCACGTGGGCGACCGTATCGGCGTGTACGTTATGTGCCTGATTTTTCCCTGCCTGATGACAATCGTCGCCTACTCGCAGGGGTGGTATGCCTCCATGTTCTTGCGAACTTGGGGTATGGAGACCACCACCTACGCGTTTGTTAACGGCATTATCTTGCTGGCGGTTGGTCCGCTCAGCGTCAATATCGCCGGTTTCCTGAACGACAAGCTTTACGCGCGCGGCCGACGCGATGCGCCGTTGCTGATCGTTGTGATCGGTGCGCTCGCTCTGGTGCCAACAGGCATTGCTACACCGTTGATGCCGAGTGCTGAAACAGCGTTTGTGTTGATTGCGATCAATACCATCGGCATCGCCCTCGCGTCGGCGACGGGGTTGACGGGCCTGCTGAACATTACACCGAGTGAGATCCGCGGTCAGGTATCAGCGTTGTATTATCTGACGATCAGTATGTCCGGGTTGTTTATCGGTCCGACGATGGTTGGGTGGCTCTCGGACCAGTGGGGCAACGAAAACCTCTACATGGCCGTTGCGACCGTGCCGGCAGTGTTCGGTATTCCTATATTGCTCTGCATTCCGGTCGCATTGCGGTTGTACAATCGTGAAATCGCATTGCAGACAACCTAGATCATCCGTTCGCGCGCGATCGGGCTATTTCCTTATGTGCGCGATGGAACAATGCGGCGGCCGTTGACCAGATGATGGTGAAGATCGCGGTGGCAGTCCATACGTCTCTTGGCCACACCGGACCATCCACACCGAGCTCCCAGTACAAGTCGACGAGCGCTATGGCGATTTGAGCTGCAGCCATGATCGCAAGTGTGATCCGCAGGCCTTTGGGTCGTAAACCACTGATTGCGGCGCCGCATACGCCCATCGCTAACAGTGCGCCGAACATCAGGTTGGCAGGATTGTCCTCGCTGCCGATGATGCCGACAGCACCGCTGACCCAGGCCATCAGAAACACCCCGAGCAATGTCACTTGCCAGCCAAGGCGTTGGGCGCGTGGTGCAGACGGTTTTGGGCGAATGCGCCGAAAGACCAGCCACAGACCGAAGATGAGGAAAGCCAGTGGTAGTATGGTTTGTATCACTGCAGGGTAGCAGACGGCTGGGCAGCGGCAGCATTAACTGCTTTTGACAGGCTGTAACAAGCTGTCACAATTCCCGTCTTGTTGCAGTCACAGCACCCGCATACACTCAATCCATCTTCGGTCCAGGGCAGACAGCGCATGGTGCAACGTATGGAAACGACCGACCCCTTTGCAAAACGCTTGCTAGCACACTATCTCGGCCGACGCGCCAGCGACGTCGAGGCGTTGCGAGCGGCTCTGGACGCACGCGAATTTGATGCGATTCGTGTGACAGGGCATAACATGTTCGGCTCTGGTGAAGCCTATGGGCTCAAGCGAGTTTCGGAGATTGGACGCGATATCGAGGCAGCAGCCGAACAGCATGATGGTGCCGCGGTCGCCGCGCATATCGATGCGTTGGAAGCCTATCTGCGTGAGCTAACGATCAGCTAGCGCTTCGCCACGACGGCAATTTACGCTATTCTGTCGAGACACAACAAAGGATCGACGACATAAGCACGCGTGTCGTTTAGATCGCTCGGGGAGGAAATGGGTTGCGAATAGCACTGCTTGAAGATGACCCTGATCAGGCGGCACTTATGCGTCTGTGGCTGGAACAGGCCGACCATCAGGTCACATCCTTTGCGGAAGGTGAGGCTTTTTTAAAGTCGTTGCGCCGCGATAGTTTTGATGTGTATCTGGTCGATTGGTTGTTACCTGACATTAGCGGCGTCGACATCGTCAAAAGGCTCCGTAGCGAGTTGCGTGACTTCACACCGACACTGGTTGTGACCGTGAAGCGCGAAGAACGGCATATCGTGCAGGCGCTTGATGCCGGCGCCGACGACTATCTAGCCAAGCCGTTGCGCCAAGGCGAGCTGATGGCTCGACTGAATGCTGTACGCCGGCGTGCGCCCGGCGGTCGTATTGCCGAGGTTGTCGCTGATGCCGCACCCTATGAAATCGACATTGAGCGATCGCGAATTTCCTTGTTCGGTGAGCCACTGACATTGACAGATCGTGAATACGAACTAGCGTTGTTCTTTTTTCGGCATCGCGATCAGGCAATGTCTCGCTCCCACATCCTGACAACAATATGGGGCATCGATAACGATGCTGTCACGACGCGGACAGTGGACACACACGTCAGTCGGCTGCGACGTAAATTGCGGTTTGGCGATGAAACGGGATGGGCGTTGTCCGCCATCTACCAACATGGGTATCGGTTAGAGTCGCCAGACGCTGAGTCCGGCAGCTAGCAGGGGAGGGCAAAACGGTGAGTGCGAAGAAAGACGCGGAATTGTTGGCGGCGGCCAATGATGACAGTGAGGCCAGCATCGATAAGATTCGTCAGATTCTATTCGGCGGTCAAATGCGTGACTACGAGAAGCAGCTCAGTGGTCTCGACAAGCGCATCGGCGATTTGCTGAAGCGACAGGCGAAGCAGACGGAACAACAAGTCAGTGCGCTGGAAGCTGCCATCCAGAACGTTGATCAGCAACAACAGCAAGCACTCAGTGCCTTGGGCAGTGCCAATGATGAGCAAGCGACGGCGTTGTCGGCGCAGATTGTCGAACTGCAAAACACCTTACAAGAGGCACAGGCAACCGTCAGCGAAGCGCAAACTGCGATGGCGGATACGATCCGCAACGAAATCGCCAACCTCGAAGGCGAGCTGGCAACCCGTATTGGCAATGCGGAAAAGCGACTCGATGCCTTGTTTGAAACGGTCGAACTGCAGGCGAGTGACCAGTCCAAACTTCATGGTGAGCTCGGTGATTTGTTTGCAGCGCTGGCGGGCAAGCTCGGCGGTGGGCGCGAGGCCTAGCATTGCGCGGGTTAGCAGGTTGTAGCCTATGAACAACCTTGAAGAAATTCGCGGCCTGCTATTCGGTGACGAGCAAGAGAAGCTCGCGAAGCTGGATCGTCGTGTCAGCATCCCGGAGCTGCGTGCGGATGACGTGGCGACGGTGTTGCCGACGGCATTGAAAGATAGCCATGAGGCAGGTCCGCAATTGGTGCGTCGGCTCAAGCCGCCGGTAGAGCAGTGCATTCGTACGAGTCTCAGGGAGTCCCCGCAAGAGTACGCGGATGCCCTGTATCCGGTGATGGGGCCCGCTATTCGTCGTTCTATCTCCGAAACATTCAAGGCCTACACGCAGCAGATTAACCAGTCGATGGAGCAGAGTCTCTCGCTCAAGTATCTGCGCTGGCGCGTTGAAGCGTCGCGTGCGGGTGTACCGTTCGCTCAGTACGTGTTGCAAAAAACGATGCAGTATCGGGTTGAGCAAGGCTATTTGATTAGCCGTGACAGTGGCATGTTGATCGCACACGTCCATCAGGACGCCACTCAGCTCAAGGACAACGATGCCGTTTCCGCAATGTTTACAGCTATTCAAGATTTCGTCAAAGACTCTTTCTCGGACAATCAGGCCGGGCGTCTTCAGGTCGCGGATATGGGTGAGTATGCCTTGTGGGCGGCGCATGGCCCGCATGCGGTTCTGGTGTGTGTGATTCGTGGTGTCGCTCCGAATAGTCTGCACGCCTCGCTATCCGGTTTGCTCGAGCGTTTGCACGCTAATTTCGAGTACGAGCTCAGTCATTTCATGGGGCGAACAGAGGCCGAGGACGATATTGAGTACGAGCTCGCCGAATGTTTGACCTGGCAAGCACTGACAGAAAAAGAGGCGGGTCGTTCGTGGTTTCGCAAGCCCGTTTTCTGGCTGATTCTGGCGCTATTGGCATGTGCCTTGTGGTTCGGTTTTCGTGGCTGGCAAGGCCATGCGGCACAGACGTCGCTGCATGATGCGTTTTCCGAAACACCAGGCATTTACCTGGACCGTATTGAGCGAAGCGACGATACCTATGTGATCTACGGCCTTCGCGATCCATTGGCTGTGGAGCCCGCAATTGTTATTGCACAAACTGGACTGAAGGCGATTCGTTGGGAGTCGGCATTGCAGCCGTATCGCTCGTTGCATCCTGCGATCGCGTTGCAAAGAACGCTGGCGGCGATCAACGCGCCGGATAGTGTGTCCGTTGATACACAAGAAGGTCTGGTCGTGCTTAGTGGCAGTGCGCCGCAACGCTGGCGCGAGCGTATTGTCGATTGGCAGGCGAGTGGTCTGTTTGATGTGCCTGTGGACGTGAGTCGGGTGTTACCGGCAGA
>JBCAZB010000129.1:0-7069 GCA_038533315.1 Pseudomonadota bacterium
AATCACGTCCCCGTCGATCAACGCGTCATTGCCAAGCACGTCAATCACAACAGGCGTGTCTATTTCTGTTGTCGCTGTATCTGCCGTCAGTGTTCGCTCCGTCGGCGCCGGGGCCTCGACCGTCACGGTCACCGTCGCGGTGCTGCTGACGGGCCCATTGCTGACTGTATAGGTAAAGGTCTCCTGCCCGGAAAATGTCTCTAGTGGCGGTGTATAGCGGATGCACGGATCCGTCGTCCCTGTGATGGTGATCGAGCACACCTCTGGCGTCAGAATCTCTGCTGTACCACCCGCACTTGGATTCGAAACACTTTCCAAGACTTCACCCGGCAACGTCGCGTCATTCGCACGCACATCAATAACGACAGGTACGTTGTCCTGCGTGGTCGCCGTATCGTCACTGAGTAGCGGATCATCGGGCAACACCGTGACGGTGACCGTACCGCGCCCGAGTATGACATCGGCCGTTCCAACGGAATACGTGAAGCTGTCATCACCTGAGAAAGGGTTACCGTTGTCGTCTGATGACGGCGACGAGTACTCAACGCATGAGGTTGTGATTCCAGGGATCGCGACGACGCATTGCGCTTGGTCAACGATGCGAACGAACCCGCCGCTGCCCGGCTGATCTACTGCGACGATTGTCGCCAGGTTTGGCACCGTGTCATTCGCCAGCACATCGATCAACACCGGGGTTAGAAGCGTTGTCGTCGCCGTATCGTCAACAATCGTGACCGGTTCTGCAGGAGCCTCGATCGTGAATGACACACGACCGCGGACGCCGGTCGTAAAGTCCAAGGGATTGTCCGTCACGCAATATTCAAAACTATCGCTGCCACTGCGAAACTCTGGGTTTGGATTAAAGGTGATCGTGCTGCCATCCAGTGAGCGTTGCACGGTTCCATTCTGCGGTTGTACCCAGCACGTCTCGTTCGTAAATCTTACGGTTTCTAGTCCGTCCGCATCGCTGACAGGACCGCCTTGGACAATGATCGGAAAGCGGAATCCGTCGGAGTTGGCGGGAAACGTAAACGTGGCATCAGTGGTGGTCGGCGCGCTGTTTCGTGGGTCTCCACACCCATTCACCACATCGACCACATTGGTGAGCTGGCCATTGCCGCGCTCAAATCGAAGGGTCCCTGGATTCGCAGGCCCGGTTTGATCGCCTGCGACCAAGCTATACTGAATTTCAAAGGCAGTGCTATCTGGGTTGTCCTCCCCCCACCGCACTTGCAAACAGGCATCACCTACTTTGGTCACTTGTAAACTTGCCGGACCACCCAACACTTCAAAGCCGTTGTCGAGATAGACCGGTGCAGGATCACCCGCAGCCAAGCCTGCCGTGTGAACGTTAAAGGTGATGTTCTGTGACACATCCAACAATTCACCGACAGTCACATCATTGGCGATTGGCTCTGCAGCTGCTTGTCCAAATGCACCTGCCGTACAGAGCAAGCAGACACTACGCCACTTACGCCATGAACTGAATTGTTTGATCATCTCCCTCTCCCGCACTGTGTGCATGTTTTTTTCGTTTGATGCGGCTGTACTGCCGTGAGTTTGCTAAAGATCTCTTGGAATAAAGAAGAAATCGCCCACTTCGTGTCCTGCGCGTCGCAGCGCCTTTATCTCTGGTTCCTGCACAAAGTTCTGTGCGTTGGCAGCGACCACGACACGATCACGCAACTTCAAGAACAACGCTGGCGTCGTTAGCAGGCCCTCGTTGTTTTCAAGCGCTTCAACGAACGCATTGGCGAATACTGAGTTGCCGTTACCCCCAACATCCAACACGGGCCGGTCCCCGCCAGACGACACCATTAGCCGCGCACGCTTGTCGAATCGACGATTGATAAAACCGTCGCTCAGAAATACCCGTTCGTCGCCGCTAAGGATCATCCGCATTCCCGGATCATCGCCGGCAAGGATGCCGGAGTAACAAGAATCGGCCACGACCAACACGCGCTTGGCGTTGAAGTTACTCATGTGGCTAGTGATTTGTTCAGTCGGCACCCAATAAGTATCAACCGGCGGCCTATCTGCATTTACGGGTAACCAATAGCCCGTCTCAGCGTCACCGGTGCCGGTACGACTGCCGTGACCCGCGTAGTAAATCAGCAGGTTGTCGTCAGGACCAACCACTGTGTTTAGATTGTTGATCGCTTCGAGCACAGTCACGTCGTTCGCATCTTTGACGAGCTGTACGGTAAAACCGTAACGAGATTCGAGGACATTGGCGACACGCTCTGCATCCGATATCGGTGATGCGAGATTTTCCATCCGCTGATAGTTTTGGTTGCCGATCACCAACGCGTAGTAGCGGCCATATTCTTGTTCACCGTAAGTCACCGTTTCCCCAGTATCGAATCCGATATCAGGCAGCGCTTCGGCGGACGGCTCTCGCAGCCGCGCTAGGCGCTCAACGACCGCGACTCGCTCGGTGGCCAAGCTCGCTTGCCACTCGCGCAATTGCGAGAGCTCCGATGCTTGGGCCTCATTCACAGCGGCCTGCGATTCGAGCGCTTCGATCTGCTTTTCAAGCAATTTCAGTTGACCATCCCGCTTGCGAATCTCAGCATCGAGTGACTCGCGTAGCTCAAGCAGCTCTCGGTCCGCAGCCGAGCGAAAAATAAGGTCGTCCTCCGCAAGACCCCACGATAGACGATACAAGTTCAGTGCTTTCATGCGATCCGTCGGCACGCCCTTGCCGGTTTCATAAAGCGTTCCAAGATTTAAGAGCGCACGCTTGTTGCCCTGATCAGCAGCTTTTTGATACCAGATTGCGGCGGCCTCGTAATTTGGTTCACCACCGAGACCCTGCTCGAAAATTTCGCCCACCGTATTTTGTGCCTCAGCATCACCAGACTCGGCCGCACTCATCCAAACGCGGAGCGCCGATGAGAGATCAGCGCGATCGTAGGCAACATACTCGCCACCGCGAACGCGGCAGTCAGCGGCCGTCGTACGTGTCGGACGACGCGGCGAAAGGAATGTGCGCCCACCCAACTGACGCACCTGACCAGGGAGCAAGCAATCAACGATATAGAGATCAGCAACATCCTTGCGCCCTTCGGTGGCCGACGAGCCATCGGACAGATCTTGGGTCGCCGCGCAAGCCAGCAATGGCAACGCTACCGTCAACGACAGAATTCGCTTACAGTGATTCAACATAACCTCTGTCCTTTATTGTGTAATTCTTGAACATCGAAGTCCGACACCACTATACCGACGCGTCGCTCGTAACGTCGAGCACTGTGCGCTCGAAACACGACACCTACGTAGCAAGACCAAATACGGCGCGAGCGCTCGCATACAGTACGATCTGCCGATGAACCAATTTCTGCCGACAGGATCTCGTTTATCCCGCCAAGACCGTCGATGGATGCCGCGAATGAACATTGCTGCGTCGCGCGCGGCCCGCGGCGGAGCTGCCGTAATCTGCCTGTGGCTATCGGCATGCATGACGCCATCGAAACGTTATACCCAGACCGCTGAAGAGGCAGCGCTCGTCGTTTCTGTGCAGCGGGGCGAGCACTATCAACATCGCTTGTTTCAGCGTCAAAGCCTACGGCAGGAGGGATCGCTGCATGTGTATATCGAGGGTGACGGTATGCCGTGGATCGGTCGCGTCCCTTCTGCCGACCCGACGCCACGAACGCCGATGGCGCTGCCACTGATGCTAGTGGATCCAAACCCGTCGATTCTTGTCGGTCGACCTTGCTACCACGGTTTACATAATGATGCCGACTGTAGCGCTGACCATTGGACTGACCAGCGCTATTCAGCTGCCACCGTTTCGAGCATGTCAGTATTGATTGATCGTCTTCGTGAACAAGGCGGTTTCTCATCAGTCAATCTCATCGGTTACAGCGGCGGTGGCACGTTGGCGCAACTGATTGCTGCGCAGACGCACCATGTGCAAGCGGTGATCACCATCGGCGCCAACCTGGATACCGCCGGATGGACGCGACAGCGCGGTTTCTCGCCACTTGAAGGAAGTATGAATCCAGCCGATCGTCCGGCGCTACCCGATTATGTCATGCAAATTCATTACATCGGACGAAATGATGGAATCGTTCCGATCATGACGCGTGCGCGATTTTTCGATAATCATCCCGAGGCGATCGAGATCATCATCGACAAATTTGGCCATCAGTGTTGCTGGCTGGAGGACTGGCCGAGGCTCTTAAATCGAGCCCTCGCACTAGATTTCGCGGACGTTCGCAAGCAAGGCGAATGATACGAGTAATCAATTAGCGGGCAGTGAATCAACTAACGCTTGACGCGTTCGGCGCAGGCCACGGTGTTCGTTCAGGTATTCGTTGCTGCTTGCCGTCTCGATGTCTTGAAGCAACCGACGCCGATCATCTTCACTCTGGGCAGTGGCGCCAAGTGCAATCAGCGACTCAGCCACCGCCTCTAGTCCATCACGGGCGTCTGGATTGCGTGGGTGAATATCCCAGGCTGCCGCAAACTCACTGAACGCGCCGCCGATCCATGGTGGATCGTTCGCAAGCCACTCTTGGCCTGTCGCAATGTATTCTTGGAACGCAGTCTGCTGCGCTGGACTGAGTTCTGCAAAATCGATTGCAGGACCTGGTTCCTGAAAGCTCACCACCGCGAAGTAACCCGCCAGAACCGATAGACAAATCATCGCCGCAACCACGAAGCGATTTGCCTTACGCCGGCCCGCGAACTCGCGCAAAAACTGTGCGGCATCTTGGGTGCGGTCTTCACGCTTGATCGCGAGACCTCGTTCGATTGCTGCCCACTCATGTCGCGCGATATGGCGAATGGGCTCCGGCGTGAGATCAAGCCCGGCCACTTCATCCGCAGTTTTTCGATTGAATGGGTGCTCGCCCGTAAACAGCAAGTATGCGGTAATTGCCAGTGCGTAAACATCATCAGCGGGATGGGGTGCGGCACGATGAAACATCTCATACGCGGCATACCCGGGCGTCAGACTCCCAAGATCGCCGGCATCGAACATTGTCTGTTCAGTGTCGGTATTCCCACTGTATTTTGTTGCACGAGCGATACCGAAGTCGAGAATCTTGACCCGTTCATCTTCGGTCAAAAATACGTTGCCCGGCTTGAAGTCGGAATGAATGATATCGAGCTTGTGCGCATAGGCCAGACCCGATGCCATGTCCTTGATGATGCGCCGTGCCAAATCAACCTCGACACCCGCCTCGCCCTCTTTCTTGAGACGGCGCAACATCGCATCCATCGGCTCGCCGCGCATCAGTTCCATGGTCATGTAGACCGTCGTACCGTCGCGATCAAAGTCGTAGACCGTAATGATGTTGGGATGCGCGAGCGTCTGCGCCTTACGCGCCTCGCGCTGCAATGCCATCAATGCCTGGGGGTGATCTCGAAAGTCATCGTTCAGCACTTTGATCGCAACAAAAGGATCGCGATCATTCGCCTCGTCTTTGCGTTTGTCGCGAGCCTCAAAGACCACACCCATGCCACCGCGGCCCAGCTGACGTTCGATCAGGAAACGATTCTTCAGCACAGAACCCGGACCGAGAGGCCCTAAGTGGCGTTCGCTCCATTGATCCGGGCGATGCCAATTCGAACCCGTGCCGGTGGGAAACGCTTTGGACGGAAACACGCCCGACTCGATCGCCTGCGTTTTGGCAAATGCGGCACCATCATCCGGCGACGTCTCGGCGATCGGAAGCGTCCGTTCACCGGCACCCGATGGCGGATTAATCTGCTCGGTTGGCGCAAGCGCGTGCAAAGCATCCTCCAATGGCTCTGTCGGCGTATAAGGCGTTGACGGTTCGGCAGGCCGTGATGAGGGTGGAGGCGGTACATCGGCAATCGGCACCGTCTCCGCGCGCAACATGTCAGGACGCGTTGCATCCTCTGCCTTGACTTTGATTTCGCTCGCGGCGTCTTCTGCTGTCACGCCTGGATCAAGCATCGGCGTTAGGTCACGAATTCTCACTGTCGGTGCCACGTGGCGATTGATCTGACGGGTCGGATCATGGGTCGGCGATTGCTCGTCAACCGTTGACGAAGACGCACCGAGACGCTGTTCGACTGACGTGCCATCGGACGGTTGGGTCATCGACTCGCTGACTGGCTCAGCGGGTGATGACGCTGGATGATCAACGTTCGTTGGGTCGAGACTCAAACGGCCGGTTAGGTCCTCCTCGGAGAATCCCCCGAGTGGCGCGGTATGGTCGGGCGTCGATTGGGGTGTTGTTAAATCCGCTTCGACTGCTTGTGTATCGTCGGTCGTCAGTGGTGCGGTTTGGTCACTGTGCCCTGACGGCGCAACATGCTGTCCCATGAGTCGTGCAGTCAGAATCTTGTACAGACTATTGGGCAAGCGACCCGCCGCGCGATGCTTATCAACCACACCCAAGGCGAAATCAACACGCTCGCCTTCGGCCGCGATAGCGTCAGCCGCCTCTTCGAGCGTTGCGAACGATATCGAACGCGCAAAGAACGCACCCAACGCCTCACTGAATCGCGTCATGCTGTCTTTTGACATGCCTGATACGGTGCTAACCGCCTCCCGGACCTGACTCGTAATCGTTGCCGGAGAATAACAGAATCGCCGGCAATTACAGGTCCGCTGTCACGAATCGCGGTGATGTCGCGTGCCGAACCCGAAATCTCGCCGCTGGTATCGCTGGTTTTCGTGGAAACCTAAGCGGCGCGCAGGGCCAATAACTTATCCGTTAGTAACGCTTCGAGCCGAACCTGGTCAGCGACAAAACCACGAATACCCTCGGCAAGTTTTTCTGTTGCCATCGCGTCCTGATTGAGTCCGAAACGAAACGCCGATTCGCTATCCACTCGAGGCGACGACGAAGGCGGCGCATCACCGGGTGTCAACTGTCGCGGCAGTGTACCGGTATCGCTCGCGAGCGTTGCGAGCAAGTCCGGGCTGATCGTCAGCCGATCACAACCTGCGAGTGCTTCGATTTCTCCTGCATTCCTAAAGCTCGCGCCCATAACCACAGTCGAATAGCCACGTTCCTTAAACAGACGATAAATGTTACGAACAGAAGCGACACCCGGGTCATCGTCCGCCGTAAAGGTGTGATCGGGG
>JBCAZB010000130.1:0-7033 GCA_038533315.1 Pseudomonadota bacterium
GACCCTCCCAGTTGTCGCGCGGCAGCTTTCACGCCCACTTTACCGACACACAATGCGTGTCGCGCACAGAAAAGGACTCTCCCAATGGGCGATATAGTCAGATATGCAGACCACCGGCCTCATCCATGGCACGGTTTGCGCCCCGGTAGCGATGTACCCAAATGCGTCAGCGTGTTCATTGAGATGACACCGTTCGACCACGTCAAATATGAGCTGGACAAAGGCACTGGCTTTCTGCACATCGATCGGCCACAGCGTACGACCGCGCAAATGCCGTGCCTTTATGGTTTCATTCCGCGCACCTACTGTGCCGAAGAAGTGGCTGCGCTCAGTCCTCGCTCGAAAGGCGGCGACGGCGATCCACTCGATATCTGTGTGATTAGCGAGCGCCCGATCAGCCGCGCGGAGATCACACTGAACGCCTGGGTTGTCGGCGGACTGCAAATGGTCGATGACGAAGAAGCGGACGACAAGATCATTGCCATCCTCGACGGTGACTTCGTACACGGCAAGGTTCGTGATATTTCCGACCTGCCAGAGATTACGATCGAACGTATCCGGCATTATTTCCTGACATATAAGATGCAGCCCGGTGAAACGCAGCCGGTCACCGGTGTCGAACCGTATGGGCGCGATCACGCGCATGCGGTGGTGACAGCATCGATCAACGACTACAAGGCACACTTCGGAGAACACTGACCGGCGCGACCCGGTGCGTCGCTTCGCCCTTTTTCAACATGAGCCCCTCTCACCGAAAACTGTCGTTGCGCGGACTACGGACGTTTTGTACCGCAGCCGAAACACTAAACTATCGGCGCGCCGCCGATCTGCTGCACGTCACGCCATCTGCCGTCAGTCATCAGATCAAGCGTCTCGAGACTGAACTTGACGTCGTCTTGTTCAATCGCGAGGGCAAAAAGCTGTCGTTGAGCAAAGACGGGCAGGTGTTGCTCGATGAAATCGGGCCGTTGCTCACGCAAATCGATGAGGCGACCGAACGATTTTTTGCACGTCATCAGCGCCCACAGTTACGCGTGTCGGTACAGCCCTTTTTTGCCAGCGAATGGTTTATTCCGAAACTCAAGGACTTCACCGAGAAGCACCCCGAGCTCGATATTTTTGTCGACACCAGCGACGAGTCTCTCGCCTACCATCCGGCCAACGCAGACGCATCGATCCGTCTGTTTGACCGCATTCCCGACTCGTTGGATGCCGTGCCGCTGTTTCCGCTGCGCCTGGTCGGTGCCTGTTCAGCAGAATTGAAAGCGTCGCTCGATCCGGCTGAGCCTTCGATCGACCCCAACATTTCACTGATCGTCCACAATACACGCCCTGACGCGTGGCAAATCTGGCATAAGCAGCGCGGTATTCGTATGCAACCAGCGCAGCGATTGGTCCAGCTGGATTCGATGATCGCGGTGCTACGCGCTGCTGAGCGAGGCCTCGGTATTGCGCTGGTTCCACTACCGCTGGCGCAACAGTGGTTCGAATCAGGCGCTGTTGTGCATTTTGGCGACGACGAAGTGGTGACATCGGATATTTACCACTTTGTCTCGGATCCGGCCGCCAGCAACGCCGAGAGCGTCAATATCCTGCGGGATTGGGTCATCGAGCACTGCCTCGAGCAATGATGAAGTTTTGTCATCATCCAGAGGATTTTATGTCGTTTGTTACTTTTGTGCAGTGCAACTAAAGTAAAAACCGTCGCTGGTCACCCCCCCGACCGGCGGCGATGAAGAAGAAAAGAGGAAGGCATCGGTCGTACTTAGCCGTTGGACCCGCCTTTCGGACCGGCCTGCTCTCGCCCCCCGAGTCAGGCCGGTTTTTTTTTAGGCCCATGGACGGGCTTATGCCGCGGAGGCCATGGATGGCATGGTCAAAGCGCCGCTGCAAAGATCGAGCGAGATTCCAGCTATGCAGGTGCAGGTCAAGGCGCGCGACTGTTTTGATAGCGGTAGCTATCGATGCAGGTGCGCAACGACGAGATGCGCCTGTATGACTCGAAGACCGTCGAGCGGTGTGGCGACGCTTTGGCCTAAGCGACGCCCATGGACGGGCTTATGCCGCGGAGGCCATGGCAGTCACACCCACACCATCCCGCCAACGCATGCTCGCCGGAACGCTAATCGCCTTCGCTTAAACAAGCTTCGTGCGCCTCATGTCACGCTGCCGTTATGCTATTCTTTTACTCCGTTTTCAGCTGCCGGAGCACAGCCATGCGAGTTATTTTTAGCGCGTTCACTTTCGCCGTTTTAGCCACTCTCAACCTGGCTCAGGCCGCGCACCACGAAGAAAAGGCTATGTCCGCCAAGGTTATCCTCAGCGCTGACTATCGAGCAAAAGACAGCGCACGCGATGCCTATCGACATCCGGCTGAGACACTGCGTTTTTTCGGGTTAAAACCTGATATGACTGTGGCGGAGTATGGCCCTGGCGGTGGTTGGTACACACGAATCTTGGCGCCCTACCTCGCCGATAAGGGCGTCTACATTGGCGTCGGTGCTGATGTAGAGCGCTATCATGCCGGTGCGGATGCCGAGCGCAATGCAAAGCGCAAACTGTTCCCCGAAACATTCCCGGGCCGTGTTGAAGAATGGACCGGTGTCAGCGGTGACAATATTCTGGCCGTCGAGGTCGACGAAGCGCCTGAGTCGGTCGCGGGCACGGTCGATGCGGTCCTAACATTCCGCGGTTTCCATGGACTCGCTCGCAAAAACATGACCGATGAGACGCTGAAACACTTCTACAGCATGCTCAAGCCAGGTGGCGTCGTCGGCATCGTGCAACACCGCGCCCCGGAAGACGATGCTTACGCGGCAACACGTGGCCACCGCGGCTATCTCAAGCAGTCCGAAGTGATCGCCATGTTCGAAATGAATGGTTTCGAGTTGGTGTCGACCTCGGAGATCAATGCCAACCCAAAGGATAGCGCGGATTGGGAAAAAGGCGTCTGGACGCTGCCACCAACATTGACCCGCGGTGATGAAGACAAGGACAAGTATCTGGCCATCGGTGAAAGCGATCGCATGACGCTTCTGTTCCGCAAACCCGTTTAACTGCATCAATCCGGGGAGCGTCGTATGCGTTTATTCATCATTGCTATCGCGTTGTTGGCAACACCGGTCAGCGTTGCGCACCATGTCGATGGGCACAAGGATGACAAGACCTACGATGCGCGTGCCGCTGCACCGACCGCGCTGCGAACGTGGGTGGATGCACGCGCGGGCACTGGTGCGCCGGTGCACTGGGTTTCCGAAGGTGGCATCTACGCGTATCCATCCGGGGAAAAGCTGTTCGGTATGATCGGTTTTGATAGTTCGACGGTCATCTGGCCGAGCGAACCGGACGGCAGCGTCATTCATCTGACACGCAAGACGTACGCCTACACCGATCCTGACACCGGCGAAGTGTTGACCACCTACAACGGCCAACCGGTCACGCCGATCGCCTATCCCTATCAGATGATTACCTACCGGTTTGAGAACGGCCGTATTTATGGGGATGTCGAACAAGGCGTCGCGCCGAGGATACAGAAGATCAAGTCCGAGGACGGCATGACGGTCCGCCAACTGGGCGACTCCTATGTCATCACCGCGTCGGTCTTCCTCGACTTCCCTCTGCCCAATGGTCAGCAGTATGAGGCGTGGGAAAACTACGACTTCTTCCTGCAGCCGGACGGCAGTGTCGAAGAGCCTCATCAAATGACTTGGCAACGTTACGGCGCGCTGCCGCCGTTCGCGGGCGGGGGCGAAGCGATCTACCATTTGATCTCCCACCGCGTTGAATCTCATGATGAATTTCCCAAACAACTGTTGACCTGGGCACGTGCCGAGCAACCGGGCTGGCTGCAGCCGCCAGCAGATATCGACGAGATACGCGCCTTGCAGAATGGCACAGCAGGCACCGGCTGGGCGAAGTAACGCCGCCATATTATGAGCGAGTTTGTGGCTTATCTTAGCGAGGTATTTGCCACACTCGGCCCCATTCGTACACGGAAAATGTTTGGTGGCCATGGCGTCTACTTCGATGACATCATGATCGGGCTCGTTGCCGACGATGAACTGTATTTGAAAGTCGACGAGACCTCTCGTGTCGAGTTCGAAGCGCTCGATCTCCCGGCGTTTGAATTCACCGCCAAAGGCAAGACAACACGCATGTCCTACCACCTCGCTCCCGAGTCGATTTTTGACGACCCGGACGAAGCCCGCCACTGGGGACGACTCGCCCACGACGCCGCACTGCGCTCGAAGAGACGTTAGGCGCCAAACGCAAAAGATGCATCGACCCGCTGGGCCGATGCGCCTCGTGTCTAGCGTTTTGAGGAGGAGTGCTAGAACTCTAGAATGCCGTCATCGCACCGCGCAGACGCTCGCCAGCAGGCAGAGTCTCTAGTGCCAACTGCAGGTCATCCATTGTTGCGGGTCGAGGACTATGAGATGAGATAATCAGCTTTGCATCCAAGTTGAGACGCGCCAGAGCCCCGGCGAATTGATGAGTCGTCTCAATAGCTGGGGGTATTGGGCCGCTAACAGGAACACTGAAGTGATCGCCGGCGAACAAGATCTGCTCATCAGGCAACCATGTTACGAGTAGGTGCTCAGTATGCGGAGTTGGTCCGATGTCGATCACGACAACATTTCGAGAACTATCGGACAAATCCAGCTTCGCCTTGACCGCTTTGATGTTGATATCACCGTCAATCACTGTCTCAGCAACCACTTTTTTGTGCGCTGCAGGCGCGACGACGGTCGCCCCTACAGCAACATAGTCCGGCGTCGACGAAATATGCTCACTATGATGATGCGTGAGCACACCATAGCGCACGGGTTTATTGGTCACTTGACTGAGTTGTTGAAGACGATCATTCAGTCCAGAAACTCCGCTTACTGCAATTACGTGGTCATTCATCTCGACAAACAAGCCGTAATTTCCATCACCGCCAATGAGGTATACGCCTTCCGCCAATTCCTGCCGGGTCATCGGATCCGGCGGCACCGGTGCTGCGATTTCGAGGTTTGCGTCAACCGTCAACAGTCCTTCGATGGGTTCGTTGACTGTAATCGTTATATTCCTCCGCTTCATCGAAAGATCACCGGCCTGATGCAGGACGAAAGTCCGATTAAACGGGATGCCATCGACGACCTCGTAGTCCGAGAAGTCGTATTCAATTAGCCCATACCCGTCTATGAGACGTTCGCTGTGCGAAATCAGCTGCGTCTCCTTGTCGACATAAAGACTGATCGCCGGGCCAGTCGCCATCGCGAAACGTATGACGTAGTGCGGTCGCTCGTCGAAGGTACTAACGCCAAGATAGTGTGCTGTACGAGCATGCTCCCGCAACTGCTGTACAAGCAAAACCGGCGTAACCCGAATGAATGGACCCGCGCTACGATCAAAATCCGGTTCGACGACGGGTCTAGCGACCCCTGCGCGATAGTCAATATCGAAGCTATTGCTGCCATTCACCATGACAGCGTTGTGATATTCGTAACCGCTACCGCTGCCCTTGTTGATCACTGCAAACTGATGATCGTTCAAATCGATAACCGTTTTACCGATGCCGGCCGATGTATCCCAGGGCGGCTCTGGTTTACGGCTGTTTTCTATCGCCACAAACTCGTTGCTGTGCGCGACGGTCAAACTGTCAAGTTGATCGAGTATCGCCGCGCCACCGTAGGCTTCGACGAGCTTAGCGACGATTTTATCGGTTTTCTGTTGGTTCTTTTCGGTCAGGTTGCCTGCCATGGCGACCGGCGCCACCACAAGGCAGATAATGAGAAGTGCACTACTAACGCGCATGTTGTCTCTCCAGTGTGAACGGAATACGCCGTCACAATAGCCGCCTCAGATACGACTGACAGCCGGTTTCAGACAAACGACGGTCTTGCCACGATGAATGGAAAACAGACCCACCGCATGTCGGAAAAAGCGCACAGTGTTCAGCCATCGAACAACACCTCAACTCATCGCTCGGGTCGCTCGTTTGGTCGCAGTTGGCTGGTAAAGTATTGGCAACACGTTTATTACGAAGCAAGCTTGTGGGCGAAACGAACGTGCATGAGAAGACTGCTCCAAACAGGTGATCACCATCAAAGACTATTTATTCGATCGGCGCCGCTTTTATTGGACGCTCAATCTGGGCGGCTGGCTGGGTTTTGTCACCACCGCCTACATCGGTGCACTGGCCCATGAGAAGCCGCCCTCTTATTTGACGGTCATCGGTGGCACAGCGGTGGTGGGCTTTTTGCTAACAATCCCGTTGCGCGCGATTTATCACCGCCTGTGGCCGCGCTCGCCGTTGCAGATCGCCACAGGCTCCTTGATTGTCTGTTTCGTCTTCGCGCTGATCTGGGTGTTCATCGAAAATGAGCTGTACTGGACACTGGTCAAGCATGGCTGGCATCCAGACAGCCTGCTGCGGCGCTTTGCGGGTGTGATGGGTTCGTTCTATATCCTGCTCTGCTGGAGCGGCCTGTACTACGGCATCAAGTACTACCAGCAGCTGCAACAACAAACGGAACAAACGTTGAAGGCAACGGCAGCCGCGCACCAGGCACAACTGAAGATGCTGCGCTATCAGCTCAATCCACATTTTTTGTTCAACACGCTCAACGCTATCTCCACGCTGGTACTGGATCGACAAAACGATACCGCCAATTTAGCCGTAACGCGGCTGAGCGATTTCCTTCGTTATTCGCTGGATAACGATCCGATGAAACGGGTGACTCTGCGTCAAGAACTGGATGCCCTCGACTTGTATCTCGAGATCGAAAAAGTCCGCTTTGGCGATCGCCTGCAGGTTAGTCGAGAGGTTGAGAGCCACGCACTCGATGCGCTTGTGCCCAGTCTGATCCTGCAACCTCTGATCGAAAACGCGATTAAGTACGCAGTGTCACCGCTGGAGGATGGTGGCACGATCCGCATCGCTGCCAAGACGCACGGTTCGTCACTCATGGTGACGATTGCGGACAGTGGCCCGGGGCTCAACCAGATTCCGCCCACCAATGGTAAGTCGTCGGGCGTCGGGCTGACC
>JBCAZB010000131.1:0-7023 GCA_038533315.1 Pseudomonadota bacterium
TGAATAGCGTCGTGAAGGTCACCCGAAACCTTGCCTAACGCGCGTCGCTGACGACGCTGTATTCATCCCATGACCACACGCCAGCGGTATAATCGACTGCTGGACCACCACGCGGACTTCGTATGACCAAGCAAGCCATTTCCACTGATCAGGCGCCCGGCGCCATCGGCACCTATTCGCAGGCTATCCGCACAGGCAATCTCGTGTTCCTGTCCGGGCAGATCCCTCTCGATCCCGCCACGATGGAAGTCGTGCCAGGCGATTTCGCCGACCGTGCTCGACAGGTGCTGCGCAACCTGCAAACCGTCGCCGAGGCGGCGGGCGGACAGCTGTCAGACGCTGTGAAGCTGACGGTTTATCTGACCGACCTTGCGGATTTCGCGACACTCAACACGGTGATGGAAGAGTTTCTGGAGGCGCCATTCCCTGCTCGCGCGGCGGTCGGCGTTGCCAGTTTGCCACGCGGTGTCGACGTCGAGGCCGACGCTATCCTCGCGTTGTAGTTGCAGCGATCGCTGGAAGCGGACCACTCGCCCGACAGTCTATCTACGTGAACGCACTGCAAAACCCCGTCACCACGCTCAAGGGGGTCGGACCCGCACTCGCCGAAAAACTTGCGCGGCTCGATGTTGTGCGCGTCGAAGATTTGCTGTTCCTGATGCCGATTCGCTACGAGGATCGTACCCGCATCACGCCACTGGGCAGCCTACAACCCGGACAGCGCTGTCTGGTGCAAGGCGAGATCCTGTTAACCGAAGTCGCGTTTCGGGGTCGACGCACGCTGTTCGTGAAAATCGGAGACGGTACCGGCACGCTGACACTACGGTTTTTCTATTTCACCAATGCGCAACGTGACCGTTTCCGCAAAGGGCGCTGGTTATCTTGTTTCGGGGATGTGCGACGCAGTCGCGGTGGACTGGAGATCGTGCACCCGGAATACCGTGACGTCGGCACACAAGCGGAGACGGCAGAAGACGATGCACTGACACCCATTTATCCCACCACCGACGGAGTAAGCCAAGGCCGCTTGCGTGCGTTGGCACAGCAAGCGTTAAGGCTGTTGCGAGCCCATACGCCGCTCGAAGTATTGCCGGCGAGCACCAGAGACAAACTCGGTCTACCGACACTGACGTCCGCGTTGTCGTTGATTCACGCCCCGCCCGCCGATGCACCCACCGCACAGTTGGCCGAGGGCAGCCACCCGGCGCAACAACGTCTCGCTCTCGAAGAATTGTTAGCCCAGTACCTGAGCCTGCGTGCGTTGCGCCAGCGCATTCAGTCCGAACCCGCACCGGTATTGGATGCAGGCACCGATTTGCAGCAGGGCTTCCTCTCAGGGTTAGCGTTTTCTCTAACCGGCGCACAGGCGCGCGTACTTACCGACCTGAATCATGATATGAGCAAACCCGCGGCGATGTTGCGACTCGTACAAGGCGACGTCGGCTCTGGCAAAACTGTGGTCGCAGCAGCGGCGGCCCTGAACGCCATCGCGGCTGGTTTTCAGTGTGCACTGATGGCGCCGACCGAACTGCTGGCAGAGCAACATCTGACCAGCTTCGACCAGTGGTTCTCAGCACTCGGCATCCAGAGCACTTGGCTGTCGGGCAGCCTGAAAGCCGCCGATCGTCGACAGGCTTTAGCCGATATCGAGTCAGGACATGGGCAGATGATCATCGGCACGCATGCGCTGTTTCAGGAAGGAGTTTCGTTCCACCGGTTGGGCCTTGTGATTATCGACGAGCAGCATCGCTTCGGCGTGCACCAGCGACTAGCCCTGCGCGAAAAAGGCAGCGAAGCGGATGGCGTCCCGCACCAGCTGGTCATGACCGCGACGCCAATTCCTCGCACGCTTGCGATGACGGCCTACGCGGATCTCGATACCTCCATCATCGATGAACTGCCGCCAGGCAGGACACCGGTCAGCACGGTCGTGGTCCCGGAGACGCGCCGCGATGAAGTGATCACTCGAGTGTTGCGGGCGTGCGAGGAAGGTCAGCAAGCCTATTGGGTCTGCCCACTGGTGGAAGCCTCTGAGGTTCTGGATTATCAAGCCGCCGAAGACACCCACGCAGCGCTCGGCGAGGCCTTGCCATCGCTTGCCGTCGGGCTTGTGCATGGCCGCATGAAAGCCAACGAAAAAGAGCAGGTGATGGCGCGGTTTAAGCGCGGCGAGTTACACGTGCTGGTGGCGACCACTGTGATTGAGGTTGGTGTGGATGTACCGAACGCCAGCTTGATGATCATCGAAAATGCGGAACGCATGGGCCTGTCACAATTACACCAGCTGCGAGGTCGCGTTGGGCGTGGCGCGCGGGCCAGTAGTTGTGTGCTGCTCTACAAGGCACCGTTATCCAAGATGGCGAAGGCACGCCTCGCCGTGCTGCGCGATAGCACCGATGGGTTCGTTATCGCACAGCGAGATCTCGAACTGCGCGGACCCGGTGAGGTACTCGGCACCCGCCAGACTGGCGCCATCAGCTTACGCATCGCCGATTTGTCCCGCGATGGCCACCTTCTGCCAGAGGTCCAAACTGCGGCCAACGCACTGCTGGCCGATGACTCACCGCAAGGCCCTCTGCGCGTACAAACAGCCATCGATCGCTGGATTGGTAACGCGAGCCGGTACGGGAACGTTTAGAATAGGGCGATTGCCGCTACCGCTCCGGATAACATGACTGCGTCTTATTCACCCAGCTCCGACCACGCACTGCCCGATTGGACGGATCGTGCGACCGTGGATGGCCCCGCGGCAGGCTGGTTAATGACCACACGACTCATGACCGACGACATTCGTCGATCGGTTCCGCAGCCGGTGGGGATTCGCGTGTTGTCTGCGGGGACGGTAACGCTGCCGCCGACCACCAGCGCAATGCTGCCAAGCGCAGAACACAACGGTTGGCTGCGCGAGATCGAAATTCGTACTGAAGAACAGGTGTTTATCCACGCCTACTGTTTTGTGCCCGCAACCACGCTGGCTGCACAACCATGGCTGATGACACTAGGCGAGCAGCCACTTGGGTCCGAGCTGGCCAAACGCCCTGCTGAACGACGGGCAGCGATGCAGTTTCAGCCATCGAGCGTTACGATCAGTCCATTCGCAAGCGACATCGGCACCTGGGCACGACGTTCCGTATTCGATATCGACGCACAGCCCCTGTTACTCATCGAACACATGACGAGCGATTTGCTCGACATACCGCGTTGTATCGCCTGAGTTGGCCGACATGCTCGCTGATCTGATCAAGCAACTGGGGATCTACGGTCGTCTGATGCGGCTCGATAAGCCCATCGGCATCTGGCTGCTGGCGTGGCCAATGTTGTGGGCATTGTGGATTGCGGGCGAAGGACGTCCGGATCCGGATATCCTGCTGATATTTTGCCTTGGCGCGCTCGTAACCCGCTCCGCTGGTTGTGTCATCAACGATATCGCCGATCGCAAATTCGACAGCCAGGTGCGACGCACGCGAGCGCGACCGCTGGCGCGCGGCGAAATTGGCACCAGCGAGGCGATCGCGGTGTTTGTGGGCTTAGGGCTGATCGCGTTGGGACTCGTCACGATGCTCAATGGCCTGACTCAGGTGCTTGCAGCGGGCGCCACCGTGTTAATGATCATCTACCCATTCATGAAAAGGTTCTTGTCGGTGCCACAGCTGATTCTCGGTCTGGCGTTTGCGATGGCCATTCCGATGGCGTTTGCCGCGCAAACGGGCGCGATCGATCCGATCGCCTGGTTCCTGTTCGCGATTACGGTGATTTGGGCAGTGATCTACGACACGATGTACGCCATGTGTGATCGTGAAGATGACCTGATCGCGGGCATTCGTTCCACCGCCATCCTGTTCGGCGATGCGGACCGTTTCGTTATAGCCGCGCTGCAGATCATGATGCTCATCGCACTGCTGATGCTTGGCGGACGGTTGTCACTAACCGGCTGGTATTACGCCGCGGTTGTTGGTGTCGCCGCGTTCATGTTGTTTCAGCAACACCTGATTCGAGATCGCGAACCGCTCGCCTGTTTTCGAGCGTTTCTCAATAATCACTTTGTCGGCATGGTGATATTCATCGGGCTAGCGCTGCATTACCTGTATACGCCGGCGCCGGCATAGGCCAGACAAAACGCACTGACCGATCTGACCCCGCTGCGTCGTAAGCTCGTCGCTACGGCCTGCAGCGTCGCGCCGGTAGTGGCGACGTCATCCACGATGCAGATATGCCGATGCGCCAGCGGTTCAGGTACAGCAAAAGCGTCGCGAAGGTTGCGTCGACGCTCGGTCGCCGTCAGGCCCACCTGTGGCGCGGTGTGTCTTCGGCGAACCACGGCATTATCCAATACCGACCCACCACAGCGCTCCGCCACCAGACGGGCGATCAGCGTGGCCTGATTAAAGCCGCGACGACGAAACCGGAACGGATGCAGCGGCACGGGTACCAGCGCCGCACTAGCAATTGTCTCAACCGGCATATTTTCGAGCCAATGCCGAAGCACGGGCAAAAGGGTCAGATCCGCACGGTACTTGAACGCTGCCAATATGCGATCGACTGGAAAGTGATAGTCGAACGGCGCCAACAACGTTGGTCGCTCAAGGTGCGGAGCACTGCAACGACCACAGCGTTCGACTGGCACCGGCGTGCGTGCCGCACATCTAGCGCAACAATTGGGGTTGGGCTGAAAAAGCTGATCGCAGTCGACGCAGAGCGCGCGGGTTTGACCCTGTCGACCACACAGACGGCAACGGCGATGGATTGTCTGCAGGGTTCGCTCAAGCCAGATCTTCATGACGCCAACCATAGCGTCGTCGCGCACCCGGAAAACGCTGCATTTTGTTGGTGAAGTCCCGATAATGGCGCGATGACCAATGCCATCGACCAACGTGCATTGCACCAAAGATTGCGAGCGGCACGCGACGAGCACATGTTCGTGCATGCGCGCGTCGCGGAGGAGCTCGTAGAGCGGTTACCTTATTTGCAGATTCAACCCTCCGTCGTACTCGAGTTGGGCGCGCAACGCGGCACGTTAACCCGGCGGCTGCGCCAACACTATTCAGGCGCAACACTCATCGCTGCAGAGCCGGCCGGCAGTCTGCCAGCGGGCCTGTCGCGCCGTCGGTGGTTGCGGCGCCCTAGCATCGATCGTCTGCTTGATACGGTTCCACTGCATGCCACCGGTCTGGCAGACGACAGCGTCGATCTTGTTGTGAGCAATTTCGCGACACTACGCTACGCAGAGCCCGATAACTTTCTGCAAGAGGTCGCGCGCGTCCTGCGCCCCGACGGGGTTTTCCTGTTTGTGACGCTCGGGCCCGACTCTCTGCGCGAGCTGCGCACGGGTTGGCCATCGGATGACACTGACCGACATACGCTCGATTTCATCGATATGCACGATTTCGGCGATGCGCTGGGACGTCACGGCCTGCGCGAGCCAGTGCTGGATAGTGAAACGCTGACTCTGACCTACCGCAACCCGGCTGGACTCTGGCGGGACCTGACCGACAGTGGTGCACGCAATGCGCATGCAGCGCGCCGCAAAGGGCTGATGGGACAGCGCCGCTGGCGCGAGTTTGAACAAATCCTGACCGGGCATCAGGACACCTTTCCGATCACACTTGAACTCGTTTACGGCCACTGCTTTGGCGGTGCTGCGAAGCCCACCACCGGTGATGTACGTATCGCCCCGACCGACATTCGGGTGCGTACACGATAAGCGCTATAAACAACTGATATACAAACAATAATAGACAAGTGTTCGGCAAGCGATGGCATTGCCCGCTAGTCGCGAATCTGGTTATACTTTGAGCAACTTTTGCACAAGGATGCCCGCGCGTGCACCGCTTTGAGCTCACCGCCAACTGCTCGATGACCGCCAGTGAAGCGCGCCAGTTTTTTGCGCTGGTCACCGTCACGAGCCTGTTTGTTGCCGGTGTGTTCGTATCGCGCGGTTACTGGCCCATCCTGCCGTTTGCCGGTCTCGAGCTCGCTGCGCTGGGATGGGCACTGCACCACCATTGGCAGCGTGCGCAGTCCTGGGAAAGTGTCGAAATCGACGACGAGTCTGTTGTGCTGACACGCTGGCGGCACAGCGATGTCGTCGACGAGCGTGTCGAACTGCCAACACCATGGACCCGCGCCGCGCTGCTAGAGCAGGGTAATCAGCTCGATCTGGCGTTTGCGCGCGGCCGAGACCGACACATATTTGGGCGTTTCCTGGTACCTGACGAAAAGCGTGCGCTGCAGGCACGCCTGACCCAGGTGCTTCGACAAACCAGCAACAGACATGCCGACCAGCCCGCGTCGCAAAACACGGGCCGATAAAAGGCGAACCAAGTCGCCATTTGTAGCGTAAAAAGCGGTACAATAGCGGGCTAAACAGGCCGGGCTCACAACAGCACGCCGTAGCCAGGCCACAGCGAGTCAGCATCCGTGCGATGCGACGCTCGCCGAGAGAATATTCGGGACTAAAATTTAGAGAGATCTCATCAAGATGGATATCAAACGCAAATTCGTTGCGGGTGTCGCCGCCATGCTGCCCAGTGCCAGTGTCTTCGCTGCCTGGGATCTCAACATGCGTGAGGGGGTGACCGCGATCAGCCGTGAAATCTACGGTCTGCATATGCTGATCTTCTGGGTCTGCTGCGCGATCGCCGTGTTTGTATTCGGCTGGATGATTCTGGCGCTGGTCATGCATCGCAAATCCAAAGGTGTCGAGCCAGCCCAGTTCTCGCACAGCACGAAGGCAGAAATAATCTGGACGCTGATTCCCGTCGTCATCCTCGTGGCAATGGCAGTCCCGGCCGCCAAGACCATGATCAAGATCGAAGACGACCGCAACCCGGATCTAACCATCAAGGCAACCGCGTATCAGTGGAAGTGGCAGTACGAGTACCTGGATGAGGGCGTGAGCTTTTACTCCAATCTGGCACGCACCAGCAACGACGCGCGCCGTCTCGATTCCGGCATCGATCCGGCGTCAGTGCCGAACTACCTGTTGGAAGTCGATAACCATGTTGTCGTGCCGGTCAACAAGAA
>JBCAZB010000132.1:0-7004 GCA_038533315.1 Pseudomonadota bacterium
TTTCTTATTCTGGCGATGTTGACCTGCTTGCGTTAGCACCCCTCGACTTCGATGAAACGCTGTCCGAGGATGCATAACACCACGGCTTTTTCTACATCCTGATTTGACGCGCGATGCGCAGCACGCGCCTTGAACATATCGACGGCGCCTAGACGTGAGGTCTGTTTGAGGTGGCTATGTACTCTGTCCCAGACTCGCACTGCCTGGCTCGCATGGTAGTCTTGGGATTGATCCCGACCGACAACTTATAAAAAGGAATACCATGCGCCGATTGACCTGCGCCCTCGGCCTCGCCGCCGTTGTGGCCATGATGCCTGGCATCGCTACCGCTGATGCTGTCGAAGAACAACTGATCGATGGGCTCGAGTACCGTCTGATCGGCCCGTGGCGCGGCGGTCGCGTCACTGCCGTGCATGGTGTACCGGGCGACGATCAGGTCTACTACATGGGCGCCACCGGCGGCGGAGTTTGGAAAACAACGAACGCAGGCCAAACCTGGGACAACATCTCCGATGGGCAGATCCCGGTTGGCACGATCGGAGCTATCGGTGTGGCACCGTCGGACCCGAATGTCGTTTACGTTGGCACCGGCGAGGCGCCGATTCGTGGTGTGACCACATCGCAAGGCGAGGGCATTTGGAAATCGACCGATGCTGGTGAAACCTTCACGTTCATCGGGCTGCCGAAGGCGGGCCAGATCGCCAAGATCCAGATTCACCCCGATGATCCCGATCTCGCCTACGTGGCAGTGCAAGGACAGATCTGGGCGCCGAACCCGGAACGCGGTGTGTATCGCACCACCGATGGCGGTGACAGCTGGGAGCAGATTCTCAAGGTCAACGACGATACCGGCGCGACCGATGTCACGATGGACCCGGCCAACCCGCGTGTGCTTTATGCCGGCATGTGGCATCACGGTCGCAAGCCTTGGTTCATCAAGTCGGGTGGCGAAGGCGGTGGTCTTTACAAGAGCGTTGATGGCGGCGACAACTGGGAACAGCTCGGCGGTGGTTTGCCGGATGTGATTGGCAAGTCCGGTATCGCGGTGTCGGCCGACGATCCGTCACGTGTCTACGCCATCATCGAGGCCGGGCCGGGCGAAGGTGGTGTCTGGCGCAGCGATAATCGCGGCGCGAGTTGGACGTTGATGAACGGCCATCGCGTGTTGTGGTCGCGCGCGTGGTATTACATCCACATCGCGGTCGACCCGAACGACGCAGACACCGTGTGGGCGATGAACACGCGTTTGCACAAATCCGTCAATGGCGGCAAGGACTGGGAGCAGGTGCGTGCACCGCACGGCGACCATCACGATCTCTGGTTCAACCCGGCTGACGGCGACAACATCATCAATGCGAATGATGGTGGCGCCAATGTCACTTTCGACGGTGGCGAGACCTGGAGTTCGATCAACAATCAACCAACCGCGCAGTTCTATCGCATCATCACCGACAATCAGGATCCGTATCGTCTCTACGGCGGGCAGCAGGATAACTCGACGGTCTCGATCGCGAGCTATGCGTGGGATGGCGGTATCGGTGCCGATGATTTTTATGCGGTCGGTGGCGGCGAGAGTGCGCACATCGCATTCGATCCGGATGACCCGACGCTCGTTTATGCGACCACCATAAACGGTACGCTGACGGAGTACAATCACGACAACAAAAAAAGGCGCTACATCATTCCGTATCCCGAGTCGGTGTTTGGCCAGGACTCGAAAGATCTCAAGTATCGCGCCAACTGGAACCCACCGGTCATCGCGAGCCCACACGATTATTCGACGATCTACTACGGCACGCAGTATCTGCTGAAGAGCACAGACCGTGGCTTGAGTTGGCAGGAAGTGAGCCCGGACTTAACACGCAACAACCCCGAGCACATGGGCCGAAATGGCGGGCCATTCACGCCGGAAAATGTTGGTGCCGAGTTCTACCATACGATCTACGCGATTGAAGAAAGTAAGAACGAAGAAGGCACGATTTGGGTGGGCGCCGACGACGGCTTGCTGCACATCACGCGCGATGGTGGTGAGAACTGGACGGATATTTCGCCATCTCATCGCGGTGAGGCGATGATTAACGCAATCGATCTGTCACCGCATGCGGAAGGCACCGCTTACGTCGCTGTGACCGGCTTCAAGCTGAACGACTTTAAACCGTACATTTACAAAACCACTAACCATGGCGCCAGCTGGCGACGTATTGATCGCGGTTTGCCGGACGGTTCGTTTGTACGCGTTGTTCGCGAAGACCCTGTGGTACAAGGGCTGTTGTACGCGGGCACCGAGAAGGGAATGTTCGTGTCCTACGATGATGGCCGTGCGTGGCAGCCCTTCGATTTGAACTTGCCGGCGGTACCGATCACCGATCTACGCGCACGTGTGGATGGTCTTGCCGTCGCCACGCAAGGGCGTGCGTTTTGGGTTTTGGACGATCTGTGGGTGGTGCGTCAGGCATCCAACGACATCGCCGACAAAGCGCTTCATCTCTACACGCCGCCGACCTGGGCGATGGGCAAGCCGAGCAGTCGCCCGCGCAGATTCGAGGGCGCTAATCCGTCACCGAATTTGCCGTTGTATTACGTGATCGGTGGCGAGGTCGATGAAGACGCGGAACTGACCATCGAGATACTCGATGCCAGTGGTGCCGTCGTGCGCACGTTGTCGAGCGAGGAAGGTGATCAGGAAATTTGTGAGAAGGGCAACGAAGACCCACGTTTCCCCATCAAGCACCGCTACGCACCAGTGTCCGAAGGCTTCAACAAGTGGAGCTGGAATATGAAGTCCGAAGACGTGCCGTGCATCGATGATGTGTTGATCCACGGTGGGTACAACGGGCCGAGTGTGGCACCCGGCAACTACACCGCCCGCGTCACGCTAGGCGATGCCGTCAGCGAAGCGTCGTTTACTGTCACCAAGGATCCACGTTCGTTTGCATCCGATGCCGAGATCAAGGATTGGGCGAACACTCTCAGCGAGGTCAAAGCGCTGCTGGCCACCGCCTTGGGCGCGTTGGATGATGCACGCGAGGCGCGCGGTCAAATCGAATACCTGATGGGCGAGCACGACGATGCCGAATTGCAATCGTTGGGTGACCAGGCCATCGAAAGTATCGATGCGTGGGAGGCAAAAATCACGCAGCTCAAACATGAGACGTATGAAGACGAAGACGCCTGGCCGAATATGTTCGACGGTCAGGTACGCTATCTGATGGACACCATCGACTACTCGGGCGCACCGGTCACCGGTGGCATGCGCGATCGTCAAACCGATCTCGTGAAGCAATGGACAGGGCTCGAAGCCGAGCTTCGGTCCATCACGCAGCAGTTCATCGAGCCGATCAACGCCTGGGCCAGTGCCAGGCAGGAACCGCACGTCGTGCGACCCATGGCGAACTGATCATCTCTGAAGAGCAACCCACAAAAAGCCCCTCATCGAGGGGCTTTTTTTATGGTCTCAGCGAAACGAGCATCGTACTTCAGTAGCGACGAACGATGCTGAAATCCCGCGTTGGACGGTAACCGGTGAGTGCTTCAGTCGATGCGTTCGTTAGCAACTCATCAGCGGCAAAGCGGCCAGCGATGGGCGCCAGCGTGACACCGCTGTGCATGACGGCGATGTAGGTGTCGCGCTGTTTTGGCGAAAAGCCCAGAACAGGATGTCCGTCGATCGGGAGCGGTCGCCAACCGATGAACACGCCCTCAACGACCGCCGTGCTGAGCGCCGGTATGAACCGCTGCGCAATGGCCATCATCCTCTGCGCGTGTTCTAACGCGAGTGCCCGTGTCGGGAATGCATTGGGCCGTCCTTGCAATCGGGCGGCATGTTGGTCGGTGTTCGGTGGTCCATCTTGTTCGCCCAGTACGACACGACCGTCGAGGCGTTGGTGCACGTGGATGCCAGGTGCGACGATGATGGCATTGATCAGCGGCGGTATGGGTTCCGTGACCGCAATGACACCGGGTGTTGACCGCTGTGGTAGATCAATGTCAGCCACTTGCCGAATGACCTCGGTTGCCGCGCCCGTCGCCAGTACCAGCTTGTCCGCCGAAATAGGGCCTTGCGATGTGATGACTTCCCGCAGTCGATCATTGGCGGTGTTGATGTCATGCAACTGGCACGGGTACCTGACTTCTGCTCCATGCGTCTTTGCAGCTTCGAGCAATGCGTTGGTCGCCAGAACGGGATCCAGTGCACCGTCGTTCGGCGAGAACGCAGCGCTGGTAGCCGAACCAAAATCGACATTGGGTTCCATCGCATTCAGTTCCTGGGCGCCAACCATACGTGCGGGTTCTCCCCATTCAACCTGCTCTGCAATTTGTGTCGCTAGTTTGGCTTGCCGCTCCTCGGTGGAGAACCACTCCAGTGAACCCTCCCAACGCATGGGAATGTCCAGAGTCGCTTGTAGTGTTTTCCAGTACTCAACGCTCGCTTGATTGAGTGCATGGTAATCGCGGGGTTGCTTGGCCCAAGTTGCGTTGATCCACGCGAACGTGCCGCGACTCGCATGGGTTGCCGGGCCAGCCGAATCGATGACACAAACCGAGGCGCCGCGTTGCGCAAGGTGGTAGGCAATCGACGCACCGACGATGCCAGCACCAGCTACGACAACCCGCAGGCCTCGCGCGTCTGACGATGTGCTTTGGCAGCCGGCGACAGCGAACGCGGATAGCAGCTTGAGTGTTTGGCGACGATTGATAGTCATAGCGTGTTGCGCAGATTGGACGGCCCGCGCTTCATCATTCCCCTACCAGCGCTTCGACAATCGCTTCGAACGCGACGCGTGTTTCCGCATGCCCTTTGCCTCGCATGGTCTGGTTCCAGACGGCGGTCTGCACAATGACTGTTCGTGTTTTGGGATTAACGTAGAGTCGCTGACCGCCGTAGCCTTGCGCAGCGAAGGCATCATCTTTGGGCCATAGCCACCAGTAATGCTGATAGCCAAAGCCGCGATCGCCGGGAATCGCGCCAGGATGCAGGAACGGTCGTTCGGGGTCTGCTCGAGTGGCGAGATCGACCCACGACTCGCTGATCAATTGCTCGCCGGCGACATCGCCGCGGTTCATGATCATCAGCCCGAAGCGACCGTAGTCGCGGGTTGTTGCATTGATGCAGCAGCTCGCGATTTCCATGCCACCCGGTCGGTCCAGTAACCAGTTGGCATCGTGCTCCGCGCCGAGTGCTTGCCAGATGCGTTCCGAGAATAGCGTGGACAGGCTTTTGCCAGAAGCACGTTTAACGATCCAGCCAATCACCTGCGGCTCGATACTCGCGTAGTAGAAATGGGTGCCCGGAGGGTGCAGCCGCTCGTTAAACCACAGAATCGTCTCGTTGTAGGGCAGGCGCCGTTCGACAACGCCGTCGATCCATGCGCGGCCTTCGCGGCTGTTCTGGTCGGCGTAGTCTTCGATGAATTTGACACCGGACGTCATCTGCAACAGGTCGCGCAACGACACGTCGCCGTAGCCGGATCTTGCGAGCTCCGGTACATACTTCTTGGCTTTGTCTTCCAGTGAAGCGATTGTACCGTCGTCGAACAACAGCCCGAGTAAAGTAGACGTGATCGATTTCGCCATCGACCACGACGTGAATAGTGTCTTGTCGTCGGTGCCCATGCGATAGCGCTCGAAGACGATGGCACCATCCTGAATGACGAGCAACGAGGTCACGTGGTTGCGCTCGAGGTAGGCCTCGAGATCCAGCGCCTGATCGTCGATGCGGTAGTCGATGTTTAAGTTCTGATCGGTGGCATAGGGAAGCTCGCGAACGGGTCCGCCTCGCGCAATCATTGCCGCTGGATACACCTGATGCAGATGCGTCCATGAGCCCAACAAGTACGGCTCTGTCAGGACTTGCAACGGCGTACCGATCGGCGCGTCTGTTTCAGCCCGGGCGGTGAACCACAAACCGGTCGCGAGCCATAAGACGGCGACAGGTTGCAACCACCGACGCACGCACCACTGTACTCGTCTCGATGTCGTCATCGATCTATCGCCCCGTTTTGAATCAATGTCGCTTACCATGCGCTAGCCTTGGTAATTGATGATCCGTACATCATAGGGGCTGACAAGCGCGGCTGCATTTCCAAGCAAGGCGGCGGTTGGTCTTGCGTTATATGTCGCTGGGACGCGCTACCGTGATCTGCGTTGATTCAATTGATAGTCGTACAAAGAGGGCGTCGCATCCGGTGACTGATTCAGCATTTCGGTGTAAGGCGTCGGCCGATAGTCGAGCATGAATTGGCGATTGCCATGCAATCCAACGATGCGGGCCAACGGACCTTCGTCGAGGCCTTGCAATGTGACAGTCTCATCCGGATGCGCGCCGCCGGTGATCAACACACGCACATTCCACGCTGTGTTAAACGCTCCGTGTCCGGGCTGCCAGTACGGCGCGCCGCTACCATCGAAAATCGGTGCGACCGGACCATCGTCGCTGGGCCTCGCTGGCGCGTGCAACGTGATTTGATCAAACAGGTTTTGATGATTCGCGCCCGCGTGTTGATCCAAGGTTGGTGTCGTGAACACCTCCGCATTTTTGTACACGCACTTTGTCGATTGCGTATTGAAGGTCAGTGAATGCAACACCGGGTTCAGGATGCGGACATTCTCGGCCAGCACGTTGTGCACATTCCCCATATGCACCGCATAGTGGGCGGGCCGCGTACCGTCGGACACAATGTCGCGATAGGTCAGGTTGGCGCTTGCATAACTCAAGATGCCGCTATCGGCATTCGTGATGCGCACATTGCGCGCCCACGAATCGAACGCGGTCGTAAAGTAGATACCGTTGTAGCCGCGTTCCATGTGGTGCCCAAAGTAGGGCGAGTCCGGAAACGACAAATGCAGATCTTCGATGCCAACGTGTTTCAGCCCGTCCCACGCCGCAACTTGTGCGGGGATTGTCTCGTTCGCGTTATGCAGTAGCGGGTCAGCGAGTTCAACCGTCTGGCCGTCGACAGCATAACGCGAACGAGACAATCCCCGCACAAGTTGCGGCGTGGGAC
>JBCAZB010000133.1:0-6895 GCA_038533315.1 Pseudomonadota bacterium
TTGGCTGACGCGGCGCTCGGGTAGTCTCGTGCCCGAGCGCCGCGTCAGCCAACCGGCAACCAGGCCAAACGCGACATACCACGGCACCAGCAAGAGACTGTCATGCATCGCAGCGAAGAGAATCGATTGCAGCAGGTTGGCCCACCCAAACGAGAGTTGTCCGCCGATGCTCGTAAGCATGACGCCGCGAAACAGCACTTCTTCAACGACTGGCACCACAAACGCAACCAGTAACAGTATCGGCCAGAACCCATAACTGCGATACGCGGAGGCGATCGCCTCGGAGGTGGTGCCAATCTGTGCGCCAGAAAACGCATCAGGAAAGAAGACAACCGGCAGGCCAAACAGCACGCGCAATCCGAATGCTGTCAGCAACGCAATGCCGAACCAGCGCAGATAGCGGAACCCGGGGCTGAACAGCATGCGTCGTGCCTGGCGACTCACCAGCAGCGGCAGGGTCAGAAACGCTTCCAACCAGATCTGGACGACGAGGATCTGACTCATGCCAAGACTCGCTGTGATCAGGTTGGTGTCGACGGTTTCAAACAGATATTCGTAGCCTGCGATATACAACGCGCTGACGGCGGCGATGGCGAGTACTGACAACGCGTAGATCAGATGGCCGAGGTGCCACGGCGGCGTGGGCCAGCCTGGTGTTTTGCCCTGTGTGCGGCGTACCAGCCCGCGATAGTGCACGACCCCGGTCATCGCCATTGCGAAAATCAGAATCATTAGCAGCACACCGCCAATAACCAGCAAGCCAAGCAAGTCACGCCACTGCCAGGGTAGAGTCCAGTCGTGTAGTGCGAGCTCCGCGCGAATTCGGAGGACAGGGTCTGTTGACAGGCCGTCGTCTCTGAGCTGTTCGTAGATCGTCAACGCGCTTCCGTAGTCGCCGGCGTTCACCGCCATACGATAACGCGCGCCAAGTACGGACCCTGTGTCCCAGTAATCATCGGGCACCTCAGCGAGTGCTTCCCTGGCGTCTTCGATGAGACCCGCGTCTTGCAGGCTAGGTGCGAGCCTGACCAGCACATACGGCTCAAGACTCTCACCACGGATCGATTCCCAGAGACCGGCCGCGAGGTCATATTCACCCATCTCGGTCAGCGCGATTATTCGCTCACTACTCTCATGATGAGAGGCGTTTTCCGCTAGCGGTGATACCAGCGCGCTGACAGCTTGCTCGATCTCACCACGCCCGCGGTAATAAGCAGACGCCGCCAGGCGACACGGTGTAGTCTCGTCAAGCTGCAGAGCGCGCGCGCAATGAAAGTCGTACAGCTGCTCATTCTCGTAGCGATGGAGGTCGGCCAGGATGACATGCAGCCGTGCGTGCTGCGCCGAGTTCCAACCGCGTAGGTTTTCGTGCAGGCTTTTGGCATAAGCCATGCGGTTGCCCACGCGATAGGCGTCCAGCAGCGCCAGGTGTAACTCCGGGTGGCCAGCGAACTGGATCTCAAGTGCCTCAAAACAATCCTCTGCGACTGCTTCGATATTCGCCATGTAGGTTTCATCAACGTAGCTAAAGCGTTGTGCGATTTTGCAGCGTTGCAGGTACAACAGGATGTCTCCCGGCTGCTCCGCAATCGCACTATCCAGTTCGGCCACACTTTGCTCGTAGATAGCCTGTACGACGTCTTGGTCGATGAGGTCTGTATCACGCTCATAGAGGCTTGGGTCAACGGCCAGCGCGGCGGTCGACAGTAACCAGAGCAACGCTATTCGAACCATGCTTCACCTGCCTGATAGCGTTCGAGCCTGGTCTGCGCGTCGAGCAACGCAGGATCCTCGCTATCGATGAGCTCGAGTGCACGCCGTTGGTAGTTGACGGCTTGGCCGAATTGGCCGGCAGCCGCATAGGCCGCCGCCAGTGTATCCATGGCATAGCCGTTGTCTTGTAGCTCGTCCTCCAGCGGGGTGAGCAATTGCAAGGCGCGTTCGCCATTGCGTAACGACGGGTGCCTGCAGGTGGCGAGCACCCATGCATAGCCGTTCACCATATCGAGGTCTTGTCGGTCGACGTAGACTTCGAATAGTGCTTTAGTCAGCGCGGGGCGCAGATTGAGCGGTGCGGTCAGTGCCCTTGAAGACAGAAAGCTGACAATTAACGTGTTGTGCTCGCGGGACGGTAATTCTGCGAGCCAGCGATCAAACTCGGCCTCGGCGTCAGGTTCCGGGGCATCGAACAGCCGTTGTATCGCAAGTGCTGTGAACCCGTAGTGGCGCGCCTGCTCATCAAGTGAGTCGAGCAGCAACGCGCTCTGGCGTTGCTCAGCGGCGTTGCCTTGCTCCCGCAGGTGCGTTGCGAGTAGGACATGGGCGGTTGGGTCGCCCAGTCGTGCAGCCCGATGTAGCAGGTTGGTGGCGCGTTGTTCGTCGCGCGCCAGGCGGTCGCCGAAGAGAAGTTCCATCGCGTAACGCTGCATCGCGAACGTGTTCTCTTGTGCGACAGCAGATTCAAACAACGCTTCTGCCCGTTTGGTGTCCTGTCGTACGTGAAGCCCATGCAAGTGCAGGTAGGCAAGGTCTGTAGCAGCCGGTGCAAACCCGACGCTAACGGCAAATTCGAGCGCCGCGATCCCTTGCTGTATTTCAGGCGCTGAGACGCCATAGGCGATGAGCTCCCGGCCTTCTCGCCAGCGGTCCTGCGCTTCCGTGAAACGCGTCTCGCCGCTATCCGCAAGAGCAACTAACGGCACGAGGAGCAGCAGGTGCACGAAGAAATGCCACGGTATGCCCCTTGTTGGCGGAATGATCGGGTAGTCGTCTCTCACCCGAAAAGAGTAGCTTATCGCGGACCCTTGCGCTGGGCTGTCTTGCTTGTCGGCCAGTTGTCGAAGCGACACAGGTCACAGAATTGACGGCTCCGAGCGTTATACTGTCGCCAGACGGGCCAATCACCGTTTGGGTGTAGCTATGAAGACGATACGAAAATCCCTCCTTCTGACGGCGACTGCGGTGCTCTGCATTGCGTGCGGCCAGCAAGAATCTGACGCCCCGGCTGTCGATCAGGCTGCTGCGACGCCAGAACCCGATATGCTGGAGTCGCTGAAAGCTGGCTGCTACGGGGACAACAGCTGCGTGACGCTGGTTGAGGCGAGCTTCACCTCGTGCGAGAAATCGGTGGCAGCGAGCGAAGATGCCGACGCCGAGTTTGCCGTGCGCGCCAATGCAATGGCCAAGTGCATTGCGGCGAAGCGCGAGACACCCTGAGCGATTAACTGCTAGCCTGCGCTTCTGTCGTCAGATAGGAGCCACCCGGTGTCAAACACTATGTCTCGGCGCGCGCTGATCGCCGCGGGCGCCAGCACGGCCATCGCGCCTTCCGCGCTGGCTAATGCTATTGAGCCTGTATCGCAACCACTCACATTTCTATTGGTGCACGGCACCTGGCACGGCGGTTGGGTCTGGCGTGACGTCGCCGCACGCCTGCGCTCGGCAGGGCATCGTGTGGTCACACCGACGCTGACCGGTTGCGGTGAGCGCGAACACCTGTCCGGGCCGGACGTGGGTCTTGAAACGCACATTACCGATCTCGTTAATGTCATTCGCTTTGAAGAGCTCACCAATATCATCGTCGTTGGTCATTCGTTTACGGGCGTTGCTATGACTGGCTTGATCGACCGCATGCCTGACAACATCCGCCATGCCGTGTATTTCGATGCGATTGTGCCCAGCGAAATCCGCCGTGCGGGCGTGCCGCGCGATGCTGACGGTCGTTTGCCCGAGTGGTTTGTCGAACGCAGCCAGCACTTTGTGGATGGCTATAAGATGGATCTGTGGCGGGACTATCCGATCGATATGTTATTACTGCCGGACCACCCACAAGCGGAGCGTGTGCGTCGGTTGATTACCACCCATCCGGCGAAGACCTGGACCGACGAACTCGAACTCAAGAATGGGGGATGGCAAAACGTTGCGCGCACTTTTATCCACTGCGTTGGTCAGGCCTATCGTATGAGTTCCGAAAAAATGGTCGGCCCCGCGCGTGGCCCGGGTTGGAATTTCATCGAACTCGATGTGCCGAGAGACGGCATGATCACGCATCCCGAGCTGGTTGCCGAGACCTTGCTCGGCATCGGTACCTGACGCGGTGTTTAATCTTCGGTGATCTCGACGCGTTCGTATGCCATGACCAGTGGTATGGTAATGCGAGTCAGACGGAGAGAGGTGAAGAGAGATGCTGCGAACGATTTTGCGCGCGTGCCGAGCCACCGCCATCGGTTTTGCTCCTGTGTTGATGGCAGCTTGTCAGCAAACAACCGTCGTCGAGTCGGCGTCCGCAGAGCTTCCTGTGCTAGTGCAGCCGGATGGCTCCTACCCGGTCAAGCCGCTGGCGAAGGACGTGATCGTCGTAAAGGTGCTGCAAACCACAGTAGATTCGCTCAGTCAATTCGACACCGTCGAAGCTGGTCTGCAACACAATCTTAAGCACATGCGAGCGATGGCGGAGAAAGCCTGCTCGACCGGCAAGAAACCGGATTTCCTGCTCTACCATGAGTTTCCGCTGACCGGTTACTCCGGTGGCAGCCGCACCGAAAAGCTCAAGTACACCGTCAAGATCCCCGGGCCTGAAACCGAATACCTCGGTCGCATTGCGCGCGAGTGCGATACGTACATCGTGTTCGGCACCTATGCGACAGACGACGACTGGCCGGGTCACATATTGTCGATTAACGCAGTGATCAATCGTCAGGGCGACGTCGCCAAAGCGTTTTGGAAGTCACGCAACATCAAACGCATTTACCCGGATCGCGAAATCACGACAACGACGATCGAGGCCGTTAGGGATCGCTACCGTGCGATGTACGGCGCAGAAGAGGAATTCCCGGTGCTGCAAACCGAGTTTGGCAATATTGCGGTATCGACCGTGCAGTTCGACCCGTTCGTGTTCGCAGCGTTCGCGGTCCGCGGCACAGAGATCATGATTCGTACCGCAACTTTGTTTGAAGCGTTCGATGTGCAGGCGACCGCGGCGATCAATAATTTCTATTCGACCATGACCAACATCGCGTTCCAGCACGATCGCTACAAGGCCGGCGAGAGCATCATCGTCGACCCAAAAGGCAAATTGCTGGCCAAGTCACCGTCGCTCGACAGCGATGACATCATCGAGGCGGAGATTCCCATCGCTAAGTTTCGTGCCGGCCGGCGTATCCCTAACTATGCTTACGAGATGACACAGCCGGTGCTCGATCAGTATGTTCAGGAGTTTCCACTGAACCACCTCGACGTGCCTCGCGAGCAGCTGCCTGAGACCGGTCAGGCGATGAAGGCGCTGATGGAAAGCGTCAGCCGCTTCAATCAACATAACGCGGACCAACAGCCCCCTATCGAATAGACAGGACTTCGACATAAGGTTTGGGGGCGGCTGGAATTTGAAACGCAATCCTGTTGCTCGCACACTGTGCGTTGGGGACAGCAGGGAGAAGCGATGCAGACGGCACTGAACAAGACCGTTCTCTTGTTAGTTTTGTTATGGGGGATCGCAGGCTCGGGTCATGCAACGCCGGCCATAGAAGCTTTCGCTAGCCTGCCAACGCTCACCGATCTCGAGATCGCACCGAACGGCCGCTTCGTCGCCGCGCGCATGGTGCTTGAGAACCGTTATCGGGTTGTCGTGCTGGAGGACAAGGGACAACAGTTTGAAGTCGTGTTCGTGTTAAGCGAAGACGACGAGATTAGTGCCAAATGGTTTCATTGGGCCAACGAGGACACGTTACTGGTGAGTTTTGGCTTCGTGCGTCAACGAGGACCTGACTTCGAGACGCAGGAGCGGCGCCTGTTTTCGGTCACGATGGGCGAAAACGAGCTAAGGCCTCTATTCTGGAAGCAACGCGAGGAACGTTCGCTACAAATTCAGGACCGAGTGGTATCGTTTCTTCCTGATGATCCCGATCACATCTTGCTGCAATACAACCGCGCCAATCCGCGCGAACCCGAAGTGTTCAAAGTGCATGTATCGGAGCGTCAACGTCATCGTCGAGTGATGGCCAGCAAGACGACGGTACGCTCCTGGGGTGCCGACAACAACGGTGAGGTCCGCGTCGCAAGAGGTATCGACGGCAACGGTCGCCCGACGCTGTTCTTCCGTGATCCTGGTGAGCGTGACTGGCGCGATTTCTCAGCGCGTGTTGAGCCGGAAGGCGCGGTCTTCCGGCCCGTTGGCTTTACATCAGACCCGAACGTGATTTACGTCTTGTCCAACCACGATGTCGATCCGGCGGGTTTGTACACCTTCAACCTGATGACCGAGACGTTTGGAGATTTAATTTACGCCCATCCCACAGTCGATATTGCGAGCGTCGATGTGTCGCAACAGACCGGTGAAGTTGTGAGCCTGAATTTTGTTGATGACGATTTGGAGACGATTTGGTTTAACGCACGGCCCATCAACCAGTCCATCAGGGCGCTCGAGCGACATTTCCCGGGCAAGTCGCTGACCACGCACGGCGTCTCGCTGGATGGCGGGCATGCCGTATTGAAAGTCGCGGGGGGCCGCGACGCAGGCCAGTTTATGGTATTCAACAGTGTCGCGAAGCGTGTCACGATGATGCCACTCCAGTACACGGCACTGCCAGCCGGCGAGCTTGGTATTACCATCCCGACCGAGTATGCGGCGGCCGATGGTCTCATCATCCCGGCGTTCGTGACGCTACCTCCGGGCATCACCTCGTTGGACGCTGCGAAAAACCTGCCTTTCGTTGTCAATCCTCATGGTGGTCCGACATCGCGGGACTTCCTGCGCTTTAGCTTTGATGTTCAGTTCCTGGCATCGCGTGGCTACGGCGTGCTGCAGATGAACTTTCGCGGATCGAGTGGTTACGGCACGGCGTTCAAGAAAGCGGGCGATCGCGAATGGGGTCAGGCTATGCAGGACGACATAACCGAC
>JBCAZB010000134.1:0-6877 GCA_038533315.1 Pseudomonadota bacterium
CGCAGGAGGCAGCGGTACCCGCTTGCACCCGGTCACTCAGGTAGTCAGCAAGCAACTGGTACCGGTCTACGACAAACCGATGGTGTACTACCCGCTCAGTACGCTGATGCTTGCCGGTATCCGGGAAATGTTGATCATTACGACACCCGAAGACCAACCCGCCTTTCAATCGTTGCTTGGTGACGGTTCGCAGTGGGGGATTGCGCTGTCTTATGCGATTCAGGATGAGCCGCGCGGACTGGCAGAAGCGCTCATCATCGCAGAGCCTTTCCTGAACGGGTCGAAATCGGCCATGATCCTTGGCGACAACATTTTCTACGCACGCGATCTCCCCGGTTTCCTGAGAGTTGCGGATGAGCGAGAGACAGGCGCGACCATTTTCGGCTACCACGTCGCAGACCCACATCGTTTCGGTGTCGTCGAATTCGACAAGGACTGCGCTGTCCTGTCCATCGAGGAAAAGCCGGAACATCCGAAATCCAACTACGCCGTGACCGGGCTGTATTTCTATGACGAGCGCGCGCCAGAATTTGCGAAAGCTATTCAGCCGTCGGCACGCGGCGAACTCGAGATTTCCGACTTGAATAATCGCTACCTGGAAGACGGCTCATTGTATCTGCAGCATCTGGGACGGGGCTCTGCTTGGCTCGATACAGGCACCCATGACAGTTTGCTCGATGCGGCCGAATTTGTTGCCACCATCGAAAAGCGCCAAGCCTTCAAGGTGTGTTGCCCCGAAGAAATTGCCTGGCGACTCGGCTACATCTCGGACTCGCAATTAGAAGAGCTCGCCGATAGGTTGATGAAAAGCGGCTATGGCGCCTATCTGCGCCGTATCATGACAGAAATAATTTGATACTACACAGTGCGAGCGATGGTCTGGCACACATAGGATAACAACCAAGAATGCATTGCCGTTGGTATAACTTTGACTTCGACAATGCCGAACATAACGGGAACTGTGACAAACTACTTTCTCTTTCGTCATTGGGTTCGGTATCGTTCTATACGATCGGTCCGCCACGGTTGTCTCAGCGTTATTGGTATTGTGGCGATAGGCCTGCTTGGATATCCAACGCCACTCATGCTTGTCGGCACGAATAGCACTTATCAGTGGGGTATCGCACTCGGCATCCTCGCTACAACTGGCGCGGTCTGCCATAAAATTGGCAGCTCCTTGCTTTGGCTCGGCACGAGCACATGGCGAAACGAAGAGCCTATCGTGCTAGATATCGGCATGCCGAGTCATAGCCGACGCTAGTCGGGGAATCGAAGAACGCATCACTTTTGTGATCAGGAAACACAACATGAAAACTTTCGTATCGAAAATCTATCTTCCAGAAAAAGAAAAGTTTGTTGCCTACATCGACAAAATCTACGAGAGCGGCTGGCTGACGAACAACGGGCCGCTGGTTCAGGAGCTTGAGAAGGCGCTCGAAGACTACCTCGGCGTGAAAAATTTGCTACTGACTGCGAGTGGCACATCAGCACTTCAGGTCGCCATGAAAACGCTAGACCTGCAAGGCGAGGCAATCACCACGCCATTTACCTACGTGGCAACATCCAGCGCGCTGGTCGCCGAAAAGGTCAAACCGGTCTTCGTTGATATCGACGCCGACACGCTGAATATCGATCCCGAAAAAATCGAAGCACAGATTACGGCGGACACCACCGCCATCGTGCCGGTGCATGTATTTGGCAATGTATGTGACGTCGAGGCGATCGAATCGATCGCGAAGCGCCACAACCTGCGCGTCATCTATGACGCCGCTCATACCTTCGGCATCAAGTTTAAAGGGCGCTCGGTATTTTCTTATGGAGATATCTCAACGGTAAGTTTCCATGCGACAAAGATCTTCCACACTGTTGAAGGAGGCGCTGTCATTGTCAACGACGACAGCCTGTATGAGAAAGCGAAGGCTATTCGCAACTATGGTATGGACGACAGCGGAGAGATCGCTTATTCCGGCGTCAACGCGAAAATGAACGAGGTATCCGCCGCGATGGGACTGTGCAATGTGCATGAGATCGATCGCATCATCGACGAACGGCAACGGGCTTTCGAGTACTACACCAGTCATTTGCAGGACAAAGTTGGATTTCAGCACTACAACCCTGATGCCACAATGAACTACAGCTATATCTCTGTCCTGTTTAAGGATCACGCCGAGATGAGTGCGGTGCGATCGGCGCTGGCAGAACAAGAGATTTATCCGCGTCAGTACTTCTATCCCTCTCTCGAGACTGCACCATTCACCGGGTCGACGGCGGAGATGCCAATCTCAGGGGATGTCGTCAGTCGCATTCTGGTGTTACCTATGCACTCGGGCGCCGAGAAACCAGTAACCGAGACAATACTCGATATTGTTAGCTGAATCGGGAGACTGATCATGAAGAAAAAGATCCTATTTCTCGGTGGCTCGAAGTTTCAATTACCCCCCATCAAATACGCCAAGTCACAGGGCCACCATGTCATCACCTGCGACTACCTGCCTGACAATCCGGGACACAAGTTCGCCGATGAGTTTTATGATGTCAGCACAACGGACTTCGACGCAGTGCTGGCACTCGCCAAGAAATGCCAGATCGACGGCATTGTCGCCTACGCGTCGGACCCGGCTGCACCGACGCAGGCGTACGTCGGCAACGCGCTCGGCCTGCCGTCTAACCCGTTTGAGGCTGTCGAGATTCTCGCGCGTAAGGATCTATTTCGTGAATTCTTGACGAAGCACGATTTTCTGACACCCAAATCCAATGCGTTTTATCAACTCGACGAGGCGAAACCGTGGTTTGAGACATTGTCCAAGCCGGTCATTGTTAAGCCCGTCGACTCATCGGGCAGCAAGGGCGTTTCAAAAATCAACGCGATAGAAGAATTGCCGCAGGCTTTTGACGAGGCACTCAATTTCTCTCGTGAAAAGAAAGTTGTGGTCGAAGAGTTTTTCGAGCGCGTTGGCTACCAAGTGGCTGGGGACGGTTTTGTCGTCGATGGGCAGCTCAAGTTCTGGTGCTGGGCCAACGAACACTTCGATGGCAAATTGAACAATCTCGTACCGATCGGCGAGAGCTTCCCTTCCATCATCAGCGAAGCAACAGCTCAACAGGCTTTCGAAGAAACCCAGCGATTGTTAACACTACTCGGTATGCGACACGGCGCATTAAATTTCGATTTTCACTACAACGAGGATGGTGACTTTTCCTTTCTGGAATTGGGCCCGCGCAACGGCGGGAACCTTATTCCCGAGGTCGTAAAATACGCGACTGGTGTTGATCTCGTGAAGTACACCGTCGACTCTGCGCTAGGACTTGACTGTAGCGACCTGACTATGACGCCTACCAAGGGTTTCTACTCATCCTACATGCTGCATGCACTAGAAGACGGCGTGGTTGATCACATCTGGTACAGCGACGAAATTCGAGACAACATCATTGAGGAATCGATATTTATAGAGCCTGGAGATGAGGTGAAGACCTTCAGTGGTTCCAACCACACACTCGGGACGATGATCATGCGCTTCGACTCATCCGAGGAGATGCTTCGCAAGATGGACAACATGGAAGACTATCTGCGCGTCGTTGTTCGTTAAGGCGAGATAGTTGACTACAGCGCAGCAGTGATAAGGTAGCGACGTGTACGGACAGTCGCTAGGGCTATCTTAGCCGATTGCACAACCAGAAGAACTATAATGACGAGTGCTTCAATCGCCAGAAATCGAATCTTTCATATCTTTCCGGACTACCCGCACCATTCAGTACGAATGATCCAGTTTCTGGCAAAGGTAGATCGATCGCTTGGTAACTCTTTCTTTTTCGTAGCCGCCCGTAACGATGAAACTCAGCAAAAGTACGCGAAGTTGGAAAACTGTGAGATCGTGTTTCATAGTTCAACTAGCGCTCAATTGAAGCGTTTGGCGCGTGACCCTGATGCCATTTTTGTTTTCCATAGCTTGTTTGATCTCGAGCAATGGCAGCAGCTCCATGAACTAGAGATTGTGGAGCGTTCGGTTTGGGTGTCGTGGGGTGCCGATACCTACAAGCATGTCGGTGACGTACCAGCCGACGAGACACTAAAACAGAAGATTAAGCGTCATTGGTTGCTTTGGCTGAAACGTCGCACGGTCAAGAAGCTCCGCGCCGCTGTCGCTCTAAATCAAGGTGACGCAGATGTGATGTCTGATATTTTCTGGGCACGTGGCCATGTGCGAGTCATGCGCTATCCATTAGACGACTCAACCTTTGGTTATGCCGACCAGGTACGGCCGTTTCGAGCAACGGACAAGCGTCTCTGCAAAGTCTTCTGCGGTAACTCGGCAGACCCAACGAATCACCACATAGCCATGCTGGACGCACTCGCTCATCTTGCCGATTCGACCGAGATTATTATGCCGCTCAACTATGGTGGCGGTAGCGACTACGTCGACAAGGTCATCACACACGGGCGGCATTTGTTTGGTGACCACTTTAAACCCATTACCGACTTCATGCAGAAGGACGACTACGATCGACTGCTAGCTGAGATGGATGTCGGCGTATTCTTCCATGATCGACAACAGGGGCTGTACGTCGCATTCACGATCTTATTGCATGGCAAACCGATGTACATACGCAATCACGTCTCCAGTTATGAAGAGTTTCAGCAACTCGGCATGCAAGTCGGTGACTCAGACCGCGTCGCCACCATGGATATTCAGGCGTTCGCAGAATTGCCAAGTTCGGTGGCTGCTAAGAATGCGGAGATCGCACGACAAACCTTCACCGAAGAGCCGGTCATGGCGCTTTGGGAAGATTTCCTGACCGAGATATCAACAACGAATTAACCTGTCAGCCAGTTCACAAACAAAGAAAAACGCCCCACATACCTTACGATATGCGGGGCGCCCTCTCCAAACCTCGGTTGCACAGCGACATTGGCGGATGCCGCACAACAATCAGGCTCAGATATTGAGGCCTAGGTCTTTGATCACTTCCATGGAAATGTAGTTGCTACCCGCTGGCAGGTTCTTCGCGACCGCATAGCCTCGCGCAGCAGACAGCGTCTGCGGCCCGATAATGCCGTCAACCGGACCCTTGTAGTAGCCCGCACGTTTTAGTGCGTTCTGGAGTGCTGTGACATTGGCGCGCGTCATATTGACTTCGCACATCACCTGATTCCACTCCATTTTCTCCTCAGTGGTCTTGACTGAACGCGTCACCGTGTCATAGGTCGCCGGAATCGCAATGCGCTTCTCAGAGGCCGGTGTGACCAGTTTGGTGACTTTGACGGTGTCGTACTCTGCCGGAATGGTGACTTCGCGTGTGGTGGCCGCCGTTTTCACGACGCGACGGCTCACGGTGTCGTACTCAGCAGGGATCACGCGCTTCTCGGTACGAGCAGGTGCGACCAAGACGCGTTTGGAAATCGTCTTGTAAGACGCCGGTACTTCGACCAGACACATAATTTCGCCAGTATCATTGGTCGCTTGCGACAAAACGGTTCCACTCTGGCCGGTTGCCGGACCTTTCTTCCATACCGTGTGTGCTGCCTTATCCAGAACGCGTTCGGTTTGCATCTCGTACTTCGCTGGCACTTCAACCAGTTCGGTACGCTCAGGCTTCACCATCACTCGCTCTGTGATCGTCTCGTAAACCGCGGGCACAATTTCGAGGCGCGTTGACGCTTGCTTAACCACAACAGTTTCATCGGCCGTGGTGTAAGTAGCCGGCACGATCTCGATGCGCTCAGACGCTTCACGCGTCAATACCGTTTCGCTCTCTGTGCGATATTCCGCTGGTATCAATACCCTTGCATAGCACTCGCCCGCTTTTGGATTCGGCGGAAACAGGCTCAGATCGGTTGATGATGTTTGCGTAGAGCCAGAGTTGGCTGCCATTGCACTGCTACGAGCCAGAGCTTGCTCTTTCGCCGCCAACTGCGACTCAAGCTCACTGACACGACGTTGCGTTGCTTCGTATTGTGTTTTCGACACGACTTCTGCGTTCGTTGTCGACTCTTTGCTGGCGTCAACGCCAGCGCAACCGACCGCCAGTGCTGCGCTAACAGCCAATGACAGCGATGTAAGTCTTTGTAGCTTCATCCCCACTCTCCTCTACGTTAGGACTCTAAAGACGCACGCAGTATAGGAGGGGATTTGAGAATCGGGTCGCAGTGACACAAACCGTCACAATTTCGGGACACGATGCTATCGGGTTAAAACTACTTGAAAGGCATTGGCGCGCCGCGGGAACCAACACAACGCATGCTGCATGCCACTCGTGTGAGACTTAGGTGGTACGCAGCAGCTTTTTGATTTCCTTAAGCAGCACCGGCATCTGAATCGGTTTGCGCAGGTAAGCCGAAAAGGATGCTTCATCAAAATACCGTGCACTGGAGGCCGTCAATGCCACAATCGGGTTGGTGAATCCCGACTGGCGAAGTCGGTTGGTTGCATCGACGCCGTTCAAGCGCGGCGTATTGATATCCATCAGGATCAAATCCGGCTCGTACGCCAACGCCTTTTCAACCGCCTCAAGTCCATCACGTGCAAGTAGCAGCCCGTAGCCCGCCTGGTGCATATAGAACTCCGCCAGTGCCAGCATGTCTTCATCGTCATCACATAACAAGACGATCGACGGTGAATCAGCAGAATGTTCGCTGGGCATCTCCGGCAACGAAATCGTATCTCCCGGCGCTGCTTGCGCCTGCGCCGCCGCCACCTCAAGAATCAGTCGACACCCTTGCTCATATTGCTCATCGATTGTCACACTGCCGTCCATACGCTTGGCGAGTCGTTGACAGATGGCGAGGCCCAACCCGGTGCCGGGTACCTTTTCTGTATCGGCAGATCCCCGTTCAAAAGCTTCGAACATGCGTACGCATGTTCGAAGCTTTTGAACGGGG
>JBCAZB010000135.1:0-6867 GCA_038533315.1 Pseudomonadota bacterium
GTAAAAGCGGCGACCGGTGAAGTTGTCAGCGCGGAGGAACTCGGTGGTGCCGATGTGCATTGCCGAGAATCCGGCGTAACCGACCACTACGCACGAAACGACCACCATGCATTGCAACTGGCCCGCGATGCCGTCGCTCGATTGAATCGACCGCCCGTCGACGCCGTTGTGCGACGCGAACCTAAGCCGCCACGCTATTCGCCGGATGAGCTGTATAACGTGGTGCCGGCCGACCTGCGAACACCGTATGACGTCCGAGAAGTCATCGCGCGCATCGTCGACGACTCAGCACTAGAGGAGTTCAAACCGCTGTACGGTACGACGCTCGTTTGTGGATTTGCCCATCTGCACGGTATGCCGGTCGGTATCATCGCCAACAATGGCATCCTGTTTAGCGAGTCATCGTTGAAAGGTGCGCACTTCATCGAATTGTGTTGCCAGCGCAAGATTCCGCTGCTGTTTCTGCAGAACATCACAGGTTTCATGGTCGGCCGGCAATATGAGGCTGGCGGTATCGCGAAGGACGGCGCCAAACTGGTCCATGCCGTCGCGTGTGCCGCGGTTCCAAAAGTCACGCTGGTCATCGGTGGCTCGTTCGGCGCCGGCAACTACGGTATGGCCGGTCGCGCCTATGATCCCGCGTTTCTTTTTATGTGGCCCAATGCACGTATCTCCGTGATGGGTGGCGAGCAGGCCGCCAGCGTCCTCGCCGAGGTAAAACGCGATCAGAAAACGCGTGCCGGCGACACTTGGGACGCCGATTCAGAAGCTGCGTTCAAACAGCCGATCCTCGACAGCTATGACCGACAAGGTCACCCTTACTACGCATCGGCACGTTTATGGGACGATGGCGTGATAGACCCCCGCGACACGCGCACTGTGTTGTCACTCGCGTTGAGCGCAACGCTGAACAAACCGATTGACGATACGCGTTTTGGCGTCTTCAGGATGTAACGATGCGACGACTCCTAATCGCCAATCGCGGAGAGATTGCGTGCCGAATCATGCGTACGGCACAGCAAATGCACATACGCTGCATCGCCGTATATAGCGATGCAGACCGCAACGCGCAGCATGTGCGAATGGCAGACGAAGCAGTGTCACTGGGTGGTGAAACGCCCGTGGAGAGTTATCTCGATATCGAGAAAGTGATCGCCGCGGCACAACGTGCCGAAGCAGACGCCATTCACCCCGGCTACGGTTTTCTCAGTGAGAACGCGACCTTCGCAGCGGCTTGTGCGGAAGCCGGGATTATCTTCGTCGGTCCACCGGTTGCCGCCATCGAGGCGATGGGCTCGAAGTCTGCGGCCAAAGCCATCATGCAAGAGGCCAACGTGCCGCTTCTTCCCGGTTACCATGACGACGATCAATCGGCGCAGACACTACTGGCTGCTGCCAATCGCACTGGTTTCCCGATACTACTCAAAGCTGCGGCCGGTGGCGGCGGCAAAGGCATGCGCATCGTCGCCGACGAGCGAGATTTTGCAGATGCGCTGCAAGCCGCTCAGAGAGAGGCTCGAGCAGCGTTTGGCGACGATCAAATGCTCGTCGAAAAATACCTGACTGCGCCCCGGCATATTGAGGTTCAGATTTTCGCCGATCAACACGGCAACGTCGTGCATTTGTTCGATCGCGATTGCTCGATCCAGCGACGCCATCAGAAGATTATTGAAGAGGCGCCAGCGCCAGATATTGATGCTCTAGTACGCGCCGCGATGGCAGAAGCTGCGATTGCCGCAGCTCGCGCCATCGACTATGTCGGCGCAGGTACGGTTGAATTTCTACTGGACGAAGACGGCAGCTTTTTCTTCATGGAAATGAACACCCGGCTGCAGGTCGAACATCCTGTTAGTGAATACATCACAGGGCAAGACTTCGTCGCTTGGCAGATCGCGATTGCCCGCGGACAACCACTGCCGATGGCACAAGCTGACATCGCGCAACGCGGACATGCGATCGAGTGTCGCCTCTACGCCGAGAATCCCGACAATGACTTCCTGCCGGACAGCGGTCGACTGAGCGGACTCGATTTTCCTGCCGCGAGCAGTCACACGCGTATCGATACTGGTGTCGTAGCTGGCGATGACATTTCCATTCATTACGACCCGATGATCGCCAAGCTGATTACGTTTGGTGAAAACCGTGCCCAAGCGCTGCAGCGGATGACCAACGCACTGGCGAATACCCGGATACTCGGGCCCGCGACCAATACCGATTATTTGATGCGGATCTTGCGCGTGCCGCAGTTTGCAGAACACCCCCCTACCACACAATTTGTTTCGCAATACGCCGATGCGTTGCAACCGCCAGCCGCCAGCAGCGCCGACTGGTTAGCCGCGGCCCTGGCAGTAGCGCTGCCAGCGATCAACAGCGCGAATCCATGGCTGACGAATACAGCGTGGCGCGTCAACTTGCCAGCACAGCGCATCGTCGATCTTGTCTGTGGCGACGAGCAACGTCAGGTTATCTTGTCGTTTGCAAACGGGGGCGTGGTCAGCGCTGTCATGGATCAATGGCATGGCATGCTGAGCGCTCAAAAACACGGTGAGTGCATCGACCTGTCCATGGATGGGCATCAAACGCAGCGAATAGTGATCGAGAGTGACTTGCGATTACTCGTGTCCAGTCTCGACGGGCACCGAGAGTTTCTGCGGATCATGCCTGACCTCGGCGACGAAACAGCGGCACACAAAAGCAACCTGCTACGTGCGCCGATGACCGGACGTGTCGTCGCGATTCACAAGCAGTCCGGTGACGCGGTAGCCGCGCAGGAAGCGCTGATCGTGGTCGAAGCCATGAAAATGGAACACACAATCCGAGCGGCAGCGGAAGGACATGTTGAAGATTGTCACGTCGCCATCGGTGACTTGGTCGACGGCGATGCACTGCTGATGACACTGGAATTCGATACGGATGAGGATTAGCGATGCTGGACTTTGACCTCGGCGAAGACATCGACCTGTTGCGTGAGAGCGTGGCGCAATTCGCGGCGAACGAAATCGCACCGCGCGCTGACGACATTGATCGTAACAACGATTTTCCGCACGACCTGTGGCGAAAGATGGGTGATCTAGGTCTGTTGGGACTCACCGTCGATGAAGCTTATGGCGGGACGGGTCTCGGCTATCTCGCGCATGCTGTCGCGGTCGAAGAAATATCGCGTGCGTCGGGCGCGGTCGGGCTATCGTATGGTGCGCACTCCAATCTTTGCGTCAATCAAATCTTTCGCAATGGCAGCGAAGCGCAAAAACAGCAGTATCTGCCGAAGCTCTGTTCCGGTGAGCATGTCGGCGCATTAGCGATGTCCGAAGCAGGATCCGGCTCCGATGTTGTCAGCCTGTCGCTGCGCGCTGATCGGGATGGCGATCGTTTTGTGCTGAACGGCAATAAGATGTGGATTACCAACGGACCGGATGCAGATACATTCGTGATCTATGCCAAGACAACGCCTGACTCGGGCTCAAATGGCATCACCGCATTCATCGTCGAAAAGGGCTTCGCTGGGTTCAGTCAATCACCCAAACTGGACAAGCTGGGCATGCGTGGTTCGAATACGTGTGAGCTCGTGTTTGAGGAATGCCGCGTACCCGCCGAGAATATTCTAGGCACTCTCGATGGCGGTGTGCGCGTCCTGATGTCCGGTTTGGACTATGAACGTGCGATTCTGGCTGCCGGCCCAGTGGGTTTGATGCAAGCCGCTATGGATGTCGTGCTTCCGTACATTCATGAGCGCAAGCAGTTTGGTCAACCGATCGGCGAATTCCAGTTGATGCAAGCCAAGATTGCTGACATGTATGCGCAACTCAATGCGTCGCGCGGTTACTTGTATGCGGTTTGCAAAGCGTGCGATCTGGGACGAACCCGTCGTGCCGATGCAGCCGCTGTCATTTTGTACACAGCTGAGCAGGCAACGCAGGTTGCTTTGCAAGCCATCCAGGCGCTGGGCGGCAACGGCTACATCAACGACTACCCGACGGGTCGTCTACTACGCGACGCGAAACTATATGAGATCGGCGCGGGCACGTCCGAAATCCGCCGCATGCTGATCGGTCGCGAATTGTTCGCCAACAGTTGATCGCACAAGGAATCACGCCATGCCAGGACTGTATTACGACGACACCGAAGTCGGTCAGATCATTCCGCATCGACTGCACAGGACGGTAACAGAGTCGGACAACGTATTGTTTTGCGCCATTACGCATAACCCTCAGCCACTTCATCTCGATGCCGAGTACGCCAAACGTACGGAGTTCGGTCAGCGGGTGGTTAACAGCCTGTATACGGTCTCGTTTGCAACTGGCGTATCGGTCGAGGACACGACTCTCGGCACCCTCGTCGTCAATCTCGGCTTCGGCGAAATGACATTCCCTAAACCGGTGTTCATCAACGACACATTGCGTGTCGAAACGGAAGTGGTCGACCGTCGCGAGAGTCGCTCGCGACCCAATGCCGGTATCGTCACTTTCGTACACCGGGTACACAACCAGCGCGACGAACTGGTTTGCACGATCCGGCGTACCGCCATGCTGCAAAAGTCTGCGCTATGACACGCTCGCGATCCTGGCTATTCGTACCCGGCGATGATCCGCGCAAGATCGGGAAGGCTCTGGCTGGACCTGCCGACCGGGTCATTCTCGATCTCGAAGATGCTGTAGCGCCCACCAAGCGTGCAGGTGCTCGCGCGCTAGTAGCCGATACCATCGCCGCGTTGGCCACCGAGAACAGGGAACGGGTTTGCGTCAGGATCAATCCGTGGCAGGAAGATGCCGCCAACGATGACCTCCAGGCGCTGAAGGCCACGCTTCCCGCCAGCATCATGTTGCCAAAAGTTCGCAGCATCGATGACCTGCGCGCCGTCGATTCGATACTGTCTCAACTGGAAAGCGACACCGGGCAGCCAACGACCAAAGTTATTGCGCTGGTGACCGAGACGGTGTCAATGACGGCGACTATGCCGGCTATGCCGTCTCCTCCAAAACGCGTGGCGGCGCTGACGTGGGGTGGCGAAGATTTGTCGGCGGCACTGGGCGCAAGCGCAAACAAGTTTGCAGACGGTCGCTGGCTACCCACATTCGAGTTTGCGCGAGTGCAATGCCTGCTCGCCGCCAAACGCTTTGGACTGCACGCGATCGACACGTTGTATACCGATTTTCGCGATGGCGAAGGCATGCAACAACATGCTAACGCAGCGCTACGTGATGGCTTCGATGGCGTACTCGCTATTCACCCAGCCCAGATTGATCCTATTCACTCAGCTTTCACACCGGATGCCGCCAGCGTTGCACACGCTCGTCGCATCGTAGCGGCGTTTGCTGCAAACCCGGACTCGGGCGCACTGCAACTGGACGGCAGAATGATCGACCGTCCGCATCTGATACAAGCCCAGAAAATACTGAATAGACTCGAGTAGAACCGTCGCTAGTGGTTGAAGACCACAGTCTTGCGACCGTTCACGATGATTCGGTGCTGCAAATGCCAACGAACCGCACGGGCGAGTACACTACATTCAATCTCACGACCAAGCTCAGTCATTTCCTCGGCGCTGGTCGCGTGTGTCACACGGCGTACGTCCTGTTCGATAATCGGACCTTCATCGAGATCATCTGTCACGTAGTGCGCGGTGGCCCCGATCAGCTTAACGCCTCGCTCATGCGCTTGACGGTACGGCTTGGCGCCCTTGAAGCTTGGTAAAAATGAATGATGGATATTGATGCAGCGGCCCTGTAGTTGCTGACTAAGATCTGGTGAAAGAATTTGCATGTAGCGCGCGAGCACCAGCAGATCAGTATTGGTTTCTGACAGCAAGGCCAGCACCTCCTGCTCTTGCACCGGCTTGGTTTTCGGCGAAATCGGCAAATGATGAAATGGCAGTCCATACCACTCGACGATATCGCGCGCATCGTCGTGGTTGGAAAAGACCCCTACGAGATCAGCGTGAAACTGGCCTTTGCGAAAACGCATCAGCAAGTCCACTAAGCAATGATCAAACTTTGATACCGCTATCATCACCTTGGGTCGTGCAGAAAGACTTGCGATGGTCGCCTCGCCATTTAGGTCAGCGACTGTTGCCGTCACGCTCTCCCTAAGAGCATCGACGCTACGACTCGCCTGTAGCGACAGGTGAATACGTAGAAAGAACTGTCCGGTTGTCTCATCACCGAATGAAGCAGCATCACGCACATCACCGCCGCCGTCTGTCACAGCAGCCGCTACCCGCGCGAGAATACCCGCTTTGTCCGGTGCGCTCATCAAGACAACGTATTCACTGTTCATCGACACTCTTAGCGCTCCTGTGGTGCGTGATCGACGAAACGCGGCAACAACGTTGATACGACCAATGCAGACAGCAAATGCATTCCCGCTACCAGCACAAAAACCGGTGTGTAGGACATGGTCTCAACGAGAAAACCGGTCCACTTTTGAAACAGTGCGGCACCGAGACTGCCCGCCGCACCGAAAACGCCCCAAATGGTGGCAACATCGCGCGGCGCGAACAAATCGGACGGCAAGGTAAATAAGTTCGCCTGCTTGAACTGAATAAAAAACATCGTTAAGCAAATGAGCGCTATGCAGAGCACGAGGTTACCCGTTAGTGCAGCGGGTAGCGCAGCGGTCGCGCCAATGGCACCGACCCAAATCATGCTGCGTCTCGCTTTGCCCACGCTCCAACCACGTTTAATCAGCTGCGACGATGCCCAGCCGCCCGCGAAACTGCCAACGTCGGCAAACAGGTAAGGTAGCCAGGCGAACATCGCAATCGCACGCAAATCAAGCCCGCGCGCATCGGCCAAGTACAGCGGCAGCCAGAAAAGAATGAAGTAGAACGCGCCATCCGCCACAAATCGACTGAGCATCAGCGCCCAGGTG
>JBCAZB010000136.1:0-6846 GCA_038533315.1 Pseudomonadota bacterium
TACCCGATCCGACCTCCCCCCCTGGCCACCCCGGGCCAATCTCCCTGAGAACCTGGTGCGAACGACTAGGCGCACGACGCAATCGCGTTACTGATTTGTGCAGGGCGAACACGTCTCGCCTTGCTCACCGCGTAGGTGGTCTCGCAAGTGTTGCGATCGTGCAACGCGTATATCACTAGCCGCGCAAAATATGGTTTTTCACCTACTCGATGCGCAGAACAGACAATACACCGTGACGATTGCCGTAATCAATCTCGATTGTGTAGCTGAAATACAACAAAATGTACTGAGAGGGGTACGATTGGGGCCTTTGAGTGCCAAATTGTTACGCAAAATCCCGCAACGCTCGAAAAAATAGACAAAATATTGACAGAAGTATTGCCCCGGCGTTAATGTCCAGATAGAGGTTCCGTCTAAGTTTTGCCGATGGTAGCCGCCTGTGCGTTGACCTGATTGTCAAACAAAGTCACGCACAGTCAGTGACGCGAGCCCGATAGTTTGGTCGCACAAGTACCCGCATAGATCGGGAAGGATTAACTCATGTACCCCATTACACGCCTATTTGAATCCGAGCAGGCTGCCAACGCCGCAATTGACGCGCTAGTAGCCGGTGAAGAGCCCCGTGGAAGAAGCCTCGTCATCGCCGCTTCAGACCCTAACGCTGCAGCCAAGCTTGATGCGGCTATCGCTGCGGGCAGCATCGAAGAAATCCACCGCGATGCGTTGGCTGCCGGCCTGTCGAGAGGGCGCACAATCTTGTCATCCCGGCCTTCCGAGCTGAACACTGGCAGATTTGTTGAACAAACACTCAATGCTCACTGCGTCGATCGCGATGCGATCCGCGAATATATCCCGTCGAATGCAGCGCCTTTCTCTGATCTGTTGGGCATTCCTGTTTTGAGCGACAGCCGTTCTCAGACTGAGCTTGTGAAATTCGACAAGGATTCATCATTCGGCATCAAGTTGATCAGTCACAAGGCGACCCCGTTGTCGTCGATGTTCGGACTGCCGGTGCTGCGCGCGAGCAAAAGCGCCAAAGGCACGTCAATCGCCAAGATGTCGCAAACATCTGCTCCATTCTCTTCGAAACTGGGCATGAAACTCTTGTCGAAGAGCAAGTCCGCTAAAGGCACATCGGTCGCCCGATTGTCCCGCAAAGCCGCACCGTTCTCCGCTTTTCTCGGTTTACGCGTACTGAGCAAGCGCGACTGATCGAGCGCTGCGGTCGCCTTTTCCGGCGCCGACAACCCACCATAAACAAACGGCACCTTCGGGTGCCGTTTTTCGTTGCCAGAGTACTGTCCAGATCGACGATCTCGACATGTCAGCTTTGAATGACAGTTTTTACAGTCATTTTAATTGACATTTGGGACTAGTTGGACTTATTGTCTAGGTGCCGTCGACCTTGATTGGTTTCGGTATCACACTCGACCCATGTTGGGTGACGAGGCACTAGGGGCCTCGATTGAGCTTAAGCATCAGAAATTTGGGAGACTAAACATGTCTGACTCACCTCGCCGTTGGTCCACCGGACTAACCCTGGGAGAAGCTGAAGAACTTCACAAGCACATCATTGATGGCTCACGTGTGTTCTTTTTCATCTCTGCTGTGGCGCACGTACTCGTCGCCTTTCTCACCCCTTGGCTGGGCTAACAACATAAGGAGCACACAATGAATCAATCACGTATGTGGCTGGTTGTTAACCCAACCATCGGTATTCCGGTATTCCTCGGAGCCGTAGCATTGATTTCGTTCACGATTCACTTCGCGGTTCTGGACAACACGTCCTGGTTCCCGGCGTTTTTCGGCGGCTAATGATGTCGTGATGTCTGGCGAAGCTTCGGCCCAGCCAGACTTCGACGACACCAATCAAACGGGGTCCGGGAAACCGGATCCCGTTGTCTCACTCTAGCGGTAAGAGTGTGCAATCGGGGACCCTACAATGCGACTGAGCGAACGACTAACACACTGGTGGGTCGAGCTTGGCCCACGCTATCTTCCGTTTGCCGACGTGGCGACGGACGACCTCCCATTGCGACGCTTATTGCGTCTCTCCCTTTTTCAAGTCAGTACCGGCATGGTGTTGGTGCTTCTGATCGGCACCTTGAACCGGGTCATGATCGTCGAGCTTTCCGTCCCAGCCTCGCTGGTTGGCCTAATGCTCGCGTTACCTCTGGTGTTTGCTCCATTCAGGGCATTGATCGGCCATCAATCTGACACCCACCGTTGCGCGCTCGGCTGGCGGCGCGTGCCGTTCATCTGGAAAGGCACGCTGTGGCAGTTCGCTGGTTTCGCCATCATGCCATTAGCGTTACTGGTCCTGGCCGGCAAGATGGAAGCCGCCAACACGCCACTCTGGATTGGCTATAGCTCAGCAGCGCTATCATTTTTGCTGGTTGGTGCTGGTGTTCACACCGCCCAAACGGCAGGTCTCGCTCTCGCTACTGATCTGACACCGCGCGAATCGCACGCTCGCGTTGTCGGCTTGATGTATGTGATGTTGCTTGTCGGCATGATTGCGAGCGCGTTGATTTTTGGCGAGGCGTTGGAGAATTTTTCTCCTGGCCGACTGATTCAGGTTATTCAGGGTTGTGCGCTCATTACGCTCGTGCTGAACAGCGTCGCGATGTGGAAACAGGAAACCCGCGACCCACGACGACACGAACCGCCTCGTGAGCCAGATCCAACCTTCACCGAATCGTGGCAACAGTTTTCCGCAGGCAGTGATACGCGACGCCGGCTGACCATCGTGGGCATCGGTACGATGGCTTTCGCCATGGCGGATGTGCTGCTCGAACCGTTTGGCGGTCAGGTTCTGGACATGTCAGTCGCGGCGACGACAAAATTGACCGCATTGCTCGCGCTGGGCGGGCTTGTCGGTTTCGCGTTCGCTTCTCGTCAGGTGAATCGCGGCAGAGACCCTTACGTGATGGCGCAATACGGCACAATGATCGGACTGCCCGCATTTGCCTTAGTGATCGCCGCCGCCCCGCTCGGCCAGTTATCGCTGTTCCTCGCCGGCAACTTCCTGATCGGCTTTGGTGGCGCGCTGTTCGGCCACGGTACATTGACTGCAACCATGCACAGAGCCCCGGAAAAACAGGCGGGGCTTGCCGTCGGAGCCTGGGGCGCCGTACAAGCCACCGCCGTCGGTGTCGCGATGGCATCCAGCGGTGCATTGCGGGATCTCGCCGTTCAACTGTGGGGTGCCGGCGAAGGCTTGTTTGGCCTGGGTGGCACTGCGACAGCCTACTTCGCTGTATACGCCACAGAAATTTCGCTATTGATAGTCACCGCGATTGCGACGTTGCCACTGTTACGCAGGGCACAACAACGTCGGCAGCAGCGCAGTCTGGCCGATAGCAACGACACATCCGATGCAATGACATCGGGACGCACGGCATGACTGTCCAAACGATCATCGAGTACCCGGACCCACGGCTGCGTGAACACTCACAGACCGTGACTGACTTCGACGAACGACTACAGCAAACCGTCGTTGATTTGATTGAGACGATGCATCACGCCAAGTCCATTGGCCTCTGCGCACCGCAGATCAATATTCTCAAGCAAGCGCTCGTGATGGATTTGTCCGACGACCAATCGACGCCCGAAGTCTTTATTAATCCAACGATCATCGATCGCAAGGGCTTCGGTTTTATCGAAGAGCGCTGTGTATCGGTGCCTGGCGTGTCGGCGATTGTGATGCGTGCCGCTCAAGTTCGTGTCCGCGCGCAAACGGAGACGGGTGAGTCTTTCGAGCGCGATCTCAGCGGCATGCACGCGATGTGTCTGCAGCACGAGATGGACCATTTCGATGGTAAACTGGTCGCCGATCGGATGAACTGGTTCCGACGCAAGCGTCTGCAAGCACGTATGAAACAAGCCGCAACGGCTTGACCGAATCTTAGCGCGTTACCAATACATCGCTGGACATCGCGCCAGCTCGCGGTGTGTGCCATGATGCGCGTGGGGCGGACGTCGAATACGGGGGGATACGTATGGCATCACCAGACGCGCAACTAGCGACAATGCTAAAGAACATTCCTGAGAAAACGGGAAAAACTCTCGATGTATGGAAAACGCTGATCGCAAAAAGTGGACACGATAAACACGGTCAGATCGTGAAATGGCTGAAGACCGAGCACGGTATCACGCACGGGTTTGCCAACCTGATCTCGGCAAAGTTTAGGGAGTCGGGTGACGAAGAGACAGATCTAATCGCGAGCCAATACGCTGGTGCAAAGGCAGAGCTCAAACCGATTCACGACGCTATCATCGCTTTCGCCAAGACCTTGGGCAAAGACGTCGAGCTAGCGCCGAAAAAAACATCGCACAGCCTGCGCCGTAAGAAACAGTTTGCATTGATCGTACCTGCTACCAAGACCCGTATCGATCTCGGTCTTGCACTAAAAGGCGAAGCGGCGGACGGACGCTTGGAAACCTACAACGCGATGTGCTCGCACCGGATTAGACTCGAATCCGAAGCGGACTTTGACAAAACCGTCAAAGCCTGGATTAAGACCGCTTATTCGCGCGCCGGATAGGCGGATCTACTTCTTCGCTGAAACACGATGGAGAACGCATTGGAACCTATCGACGTGTATTGGTCTTTCCGGAGTCCTTACTCCTACCTGGCGACACCCGAACTGTTAGCACTCGCCAACGACTACGCGGTCGATGTGCGGCTACGCGTCGTGCTGCCAATCGCGATTCGTGCCAAAGCGACGTTGTTTAACAATGCCAATCGCAAACCGGCGCTGTATATCGTGATGGACTCGCGGCGGCGCGCGGCGTTTCTCGGTATGCCGATGCACTTTCCACCCAACCCCGACCCCGTCACTCAAAACTATGAGACCCTTGAGGTGGCCGAAGATCAGCCACTCATTTTCAGACTTTCCAAACTCGGCACCGAAGCACAACGCCGCGGCAAGGGCATCGCCTTTGCCCACGCTGTCTCTCATCTGATCTACGGCGGCACGCCGGACTGGGACAAAGGTAGTCATCTCAGTCTTGCGGCGGCGTCTGCGGGCCTCGATCTGGCGGATATGGAAGTTGCCATCCAAGACGGCGACCACCTCGATGACATCGAGCAAAACCATGCCGGCCTCGAAAAGGCCGGACACTGGGGTGTGCCGACTATGGTCGTCCGTGACGAACCGTTTTTCGGGCAGGATCGGATGGAAACGCTACGCTGGCGACTGGACCAATACGACTTGCGCCGCACGACCTAGTGCGGCACAACGACCTGCCACTAGTCTCGCGCGTGAGAACGCAAACCCAGCATCAAGGCAGCCGCGATCAGGCTTACGCCTGCGCCGCGTTCGATCCAGGCTCTATATTGGCCCTTCAGTTTATCGGCTAACCAGCTGGCACCCTTACCGTAGGCGGCGAGAAAACAGCCGTCGATCAAAAGATAGGTGCCCCCGAGGATTATCATCTGCGACGCCAACGGCGCATCAGCGCTTAGGAACTGAGGAAACAAGGCGGCGAAAAACACCACCGCCTTCGGGTTGGCTGCGGAGGTCACAAAGCCGCGCAGCCATAAGGTCCGAAACTCCGCCGGACGCTCAACGGAAGCCTCATCGCTGCGATTGAAAGACGCAATAATCTGCCGAACGCCGACCCAGACCAGGTAGACGACACCCGCCCACTTAACCGCAGAAAAGCCGACTTCTGACGCAGTAATCACCGCCGCCAAACCGAAACCGGCTAACAGCATCTGTATCAGATTGGCTGTCAGATCGCCGGACGCTGTCGCGAGCGAACGGCTAAAACCGTTGCTCATACTCACCGAGAGCATCAACAAATGACTCGGCCCTGGAGTACTCATAAACAAGAGCACCGTGCCGACGTACAAGATCCAGGTCTCGACTGTCATAGTCATCTCGATCCAACAAAACTCAGGACCAAGCCTAGCACGGCCAAAGCGAAAGACACGCGAACGACTCGACTTAGTTGCCGACCGATTATCGCTTTACTTTAAGTTCAACTACCGCAACCGCTCACCAACGTAATCCGCGATCGCATCGAAGACGACGCGAATACGCGGGCTGGTATGCAACTCGCGATGTGTGATCAGCCAGACCGGGATCGGGATTCGCGGCAAACTCGGCAACACGACTTCCAGGTCCGGGCGTCCCGCCGCCATGTCGTCAGTCAACACAGCGAGACCCAGGCCGTAAGTGGCTAACGCTAATATCAACATGCCCGAGCCGCAGTAGACGCGAAAATTGTCGACGGTGACGGGTACGCCCATTTCGTTGTAGAAAGGCACCAACTGCTCGCGCGTCTCGAAGCCGATGAAATCCGCATTGACCAAGTCCTCTGGTTTGGTCGGACGACCGATGCGATCGAGATACTGGCGTGACGCGTAGATACGACCACCGCTATCGCCGATATGTCGCGCAATCAAATCGCCGTGTTCCGGTCGCGCGTGGCGAATGGCGATATCGGCTTCTCGCCGATGTAGGTTGAGCGATTCATTCGCGGGAATCACCTCGAGATGAATGCCGGGCGCTTGTGCCCAAACCCGCTCGACAATCGCTGGCATATGATGGGCGGCAAACATTTCTGTCGCCGTCACACTGACGTGCCCTTCAACCTGCGTCGCACGGCCGGACGCCGCAAGCGATACACCGGCCGCCGCATCACCCATCAAGCGAACATGACGCAAGAGCTCGTGGCCGGACTCTGTTAACGCCATCGACCGGTGCGCACGCTCGAACAGGGTGACGTCGAGCTGCGCTTCCAGTGCAGCGACTTGCCGGCTCAACGTCGGTTGAGTGCGACCCAACGCTCTCGCAGCCGCCGACAATGAGCCCTCCTCCGCTGTCGCCAGAAAAG
>JBCAZB010000137.1:0-6844 GCA_038533315.1 Pseudomonadota bacterium
CGAAGACCGTGTGAGTGGCGAGGTGAAGACGATCGACCTGTCTGCGGTGTTTGTACAGATCGGATTGGTACCGAACTCGGCGTTCCTGAAAGACGTGGTCGAGCTCTCTCAGTATGGCGAAGTCGTCATCAACGAGAAGGCCGAAACCAGCGCGGCAGGCATCTTCGCTTGTGGTGACGTCACGACGGTGCCGTACAAGCAGATCGTCATCGCGCTGGGAGAGGGCAGCAAGGCTGCGCTCACTGCATTCGAGTATCTCGTGATGCACGCCCCGGCTGTCGAACAGGACGCTTCCGCTGAGGCCGCCTAGTTCCACACGCGGCACACAGCCTCCCCGAAAAAGCCGAGCCTTGTGCTCGGCTTTTTTGTGGCTGACCGACTGGTTCAGGTCAGATACCATTGGACGCCCTCTACCAGTCCGGAGAGACAACCTATGAAACGACTGCTGCTGACCTTGTTCCTGCTAACCGGTTGTGCCAGTCAGCGCGTTGAGGTGCCGCCGGTCTGGATTTCGGTGGTCGGTACCAATGATGTGCACGGCGAGTTTGCTGGTGTCGATCGCGGACTTCTTGCGTTTTCCGGGTACGTAGCTGCCTTGCGTCAGCGGCGCGGCGATGACGGTGTCGTGCTGATCGATGGCGGGGACATGTGGCAGGGCACGCTCGCGTCCAACCTCAATGAAGGACGAGCGATTACAGCAGCCTACAATGCGCTGGGCTACGATGCGGCCACTGTCGGCAATCATGAGTTTGATTTTGGTCCTGTCGGTGACGCGGCGATACCGATGGGGCCTGAAGACGATGCTCGCGGTGTCATCAAACAGCGTGCCAGTGAGGCCGAGTTCGCGTTGCTGGCCGCCAATCTTCTTGATGCTGAGACAGGCCAGCGCATCCAATGGCCCGGCGTCACACCAACGACGATGCTAAAGAAGAACGGCGTCAGCATCGGCGTGATCGGCATCACGACTATCGATACCCTCGAAACCACATTTCCGGCGAACACTGTTGGGCTGCAGATGGCGCCACTCGCCGATACGGTGGCGGCGGAAGCGACAGCGCTGAGGGACGCGGGCGCGCAGTTAGTGATCGTGGCCGCGCATGCCGGTGGTCATTGCGATAGCTTCGATGACCCGTATGATTTGTCTTCCTGTGAGTTGGACGACGAGATTTTTCAGGTAGCCATGGCGCTGCCGGCTGGCCTGGTCGACCAGATCGTGGCCGGTCACGAACACCGTCCGATCGCCCATGTGGTCAACGGTATCGCTATTACGTCGAATCCGTCACGGTTGCGTAGTTTTGGCCGTGTCGACTACCGCATCGATTCGACCAACGGTCGCGTGCTCGAGCGGCGGGTGTTGCCTCCACAAAAAATGTGCGCCTTCGTTACCGCAAACGACGAACTTTGTCGCGAGACGACTTCGGTTGTTACGCCATCACCAGACTATGAAGGCTATCCAACGACGCCGAATCCGGAGGTGCGCACGATCGTGGGCCGTACACTGCTAGCCGCGCGCTCTCTGCAATCCCAATCACTTGACGTTCGGCTGACGGCACCCTTCACCCGCGACGGCGAGCCGAACTCTGTGCTTGGACATATGATGACTGACGCGATTCGCGAACAAACTGGGGCGGATGTGTCGTTGCATAATGTCGCGGGCGGAATTCGTGCGGATTTGCCGGCTGGTGAACTCACCTTCGGCGATGTTTATCGAGTCTTCCCGTTCGACAACCGATTGAGCATGCCCGTCGTGTCTGTGGCGCAACTGAAACACTTGCTGGCTTTTCAAGTGCACCGAGATGACCGTCGTGTCGGTATCTCTGGTGCGCGAGTCAAAGTGACCTGTGACGACAAGATGCAAATCACGCTGTCCGATCAGAATGGAAATGTGTGGGCGGATGAACGCAAGCTACATGTGGCAGCCAATGATTTTCTGATGCAGGGCGGCGACGACATTATGACGCCAATCGTGGACACAGCGGCCTTCGTTGTTGATGCGAGTCAGCCGATGATTCGAGATCTCTGGCTCGCCTGGTTCAAGAATCAGGATGGCGACTTGTCCCCGGAAAAATTTGGACAGGGCGAGTCGCGATGGTCTTTGCCGGCCAATTATCTGGAGACTTGTCCGAGGCCCGAGTGAGTGCTCAAAGATAGTCTGGTGGTTCAACCGTATCGATGATCAGTAGGCCGTCATATTCCTCATTGAGCTGCATGGTGATGGGCTCGTATCCCCACGCATAATTCGTTGAGCGGGTTGTGATCCAAGTCGCGCCTGGCGTTGTCAGATCCGCACTCTCTATGTCCAGCCATAGATAGGCGAGACGACGGGAGTAAAAAATTGCCTCCAGGCTGTTATCAATGGGTGAGCGTACATTCTGAATACTACGATCGTTGAATGCGTGCTGACCGCGGTACATGTAGAAGCCTACCGTGTACATCTCATCGGCTAGTACATCGTGAACGCGTTTGCCCATGTTGCCGTCCAGTACAAAGCCTGCACCGCGGTGCCTGATGTGTGCATTATGCGCCCAACCAATAATTTTCTCGTTCGGGTAAATGGTGTTGGCGAGCTCTATGAAGTTTAGCGCCATACCTTCATCCCGATGTCTGATGCTTTGTTCCAGATCGAATCGATCGGCCGCTTGTCGGGCCAGGAAAGGTGCCGTTCTGGCAATCTGAGCCGCGATCAGCACATCACGTCGTACAAAGGCGCCGTCAGCCGTAATGGCTGCCTCATTGGCCAGTAAGTAATCGGCGAGCACCAAGTAGTTGTTCGCCATCGTAGGAATCGCCTGGCGCAACTCACGAATACTCGGGCTGGTCGCGCTGTCAGCTTGCCACGCACTGGCCACCAGGTCTTCTAGTAACGTTTCCAGATTGCTGACTTCGGCGGCATAGCTGGGCGATGCTTTTTCCACAAGGCGCGCAATGTAAGCGGCACGCCGTCCAGGTCGCGCGCGAATGCCGCTATATTGCACATCGAAGCCTGTAATGCGCATCGGTGCGCTAGTGTCTTGAGTGGCTTCGACGTAGCGGAATAGCTCCAATACTTCGGCGCTATCCCATACGCCGAATATACAACCCGCCATCGCGCCTCGTGCGTCATTGCGTTCGTTGCTGCCCTGCTCGGTCTCGCATTCGTACAGGCCGCTTTCAAATGCGATGATGTTGTATCCCAAACGCTCGTGCAGATATTTGATCAGGCGGACTTTTGCCTGGGAATACTGCTTAACGCCGTGGCTGCTTTCGCCCAGCATGACGATACGTTTGTTGGCGAGATCGCTGTCCAAGAAGCTCAAGTCCTCAAAGTTCTCGTCTTCCGTGAGAGACCGAATAACTTTTGAGTTGTCTGCAAACCAGGCAGCTTCGGCTTCGCTCACCAGTCCCGCGTTGTTGTCAACTGCGGTTCGCAATTGTTCGTCGGTCAGCAAGCCCGACACTGGTGGTGGCGGTGTCTGGGACACAGGCGGCGGTATGGCGACAGGCGGCGAACCGTCCGATCCACCGCCACAACCCGCGATAGCGATAGCGATAACGCTGATAAATGTGATGCCCTGTTTCATGCCACGAGTGTAGCTTTGGCGATGCAACGTTCAAGCGTCGTTATCGTTGCAGTCAATCGCTATTGATCGACGCAAGGTTAGCCTGTGCTAAGCGTGCCCGGTCCGGCCGATGAAACCAGTCACTGCACCGACAAACGCCCGGTTATATGTAACAAAAAAATGACGAATAGACATTTTCAGTCCATCGGTGTGTCTTTTTCGAACGCGGTTTTCTAATTGGCGCACGGCCTGGTCGATATCGTTGATCGTGGTTTCTGCGGTGTCGTCAGTCTAAGTTCGGCGGCTCAAAGCCGCCCAAAGTGCTTTCTATGCACTGGGCGATTGCCAAGAGCTCATTGTCGCGCCGCCGTGCGGCGGTCAGCATCATGCCTATGGGCGTCTCATTGGCTGATTTTCCGCACGGTATGGATACAGAAGGTTGACCCGTGTAGTCAAAGACACAGGTATTCTTCCAGGCATTGCGTGCGTAGTCGGCTGGCAGGTTATTGCGTGGTAGTGCTGGAACCGTTGCGGTTGGCGTGCACAGCACGTCACATTTCGTCAGCAATTGGTCCATCCGCGAGGCGAACTCTGGCTGAAATTGCGCGGCTCGCGCGAACTCCGGTGCACTGATTTGCCGCAATGCAGTGAGTTTGTCTCTGACTTCTTCGCTCAAACTAGCGCCTTGTTCTTCCAGTGTGCGCTCATGAATCGCAAGAGCCTCCACAAACATAATGCGACTCGCTCTTGATGCCTCTTCAATGTCGGGGACATCGAGTTCGACCAATAGCGCGCCCCGCTCGACCAAACGATCAATCGCGCGATCAACACATCGAATCACGTCATCGTAGCCGTCGAAAAAGAAGCGACGTATGATGCCAATGCGCATGCCGTGCAACGACTTTCCTGCTACCTCGGTGGTCGCCTCGGGTGCGCTTATGGAGTGAGGGTCTAGTGAATCGAAGCCCGCGATGCTCTGCAAGACAAGACGCGCATCACTGACACTGCGAGCCATCGGGCCAACATGATCCATGCGCCACACGAGTGGCATGACGCCGTGCTTGCTCACCAATCCAAAAGTCGGCTTATGGCCAACGATGCCACAGCAGTGTGCCGGCTGACGAATGGAACAACCCGTGTCGGTACCAATCGCCGCGTACGCAAGACCTGCCGCGACGGCCACAGCTGAACCGCCACTCGACCCGCCTGAGATGCAGTCGAGCGCCCACGGATTACACACATCACCGAAGTGGGGGTTCTGGCTAGTCGTACCGTAAGCCAACTCATGCAAATTGGTCTTGCCCAGCAACACAGCGCCGGCCGCTTTGAGTTTTTTAACGACGGTGGCGTCGTCATTCGGCACACGCTCGGCATGAATGGCAGCGCCCCCTGTTGTGCGGACCCCGGCGGTATCGATGAGGTCTTTCACCGCGATCGGTACGCCATGGAGCGGGCCACGGTCATGGCCGCTTGCGAGTTCGTCGTCGGCGGTTTTTGCGGCTTGCAGCGCCGAGTCGGTGCAAACAGTCAGGTAAGCATTTAGCGCGGCATTGTGATCATCAATGCGCTCAAGCATTGCTGTCGTCGCCTGCACCGCACTGATTTCGCCGCGACGCAGACTCAAGCCGAGATCGGCGATGGACTGAAAAGGGTTCACGTGGGCTCCGTCGCGGGTGTCGATAACGCGAGCATACCAAGCTTCGCATGGACGACAACTTGGCAAAGTGGTTTGCGCATCACAGCGTCACCGCCCGCTTTCTGTCAGAATCTGAGCCACAAAGATAACGATAAGGTTGGGATACATCATCATGAAGAAATTCTTGCTGATCGCGGCAGTCGCCATCGTTGGCGGTTATTTTGCCGCCAAATTCTATGTCCAGCATCAAACCAAGAAGGCGGTCGACCAGATCATTGCATTGATGCCGCCCGGCGTCGCAGTTGTTTATGACGATGTGACCAGCGCGATCGACGGCTCATTGTATGTCGGCGGCCTCTCAGTCAAGTTGGCGAATTTCCAGAATCGCCTCGCGATCGATGCAGTCGGTATTCAACTACCGAGCTTTCTCGACGTACTCGGTCTGCATGACTTGCCAGGACGTGTCCTGAGCGGTCGTGGCGAGCTACCGAAGAGCGGATCGTTTTTCGTCGATGGACTAACGCTGGATGTATACCACGACTACTTCGCCGCGCTGCTCGATACCATGAACACTGTTGCTATGGCAGAAACCGGAGGCGACTTGCCTACTGCCGAAGCAGATCCGGCGACATACTGCGTGGCGGGTTTTAGTTGGACACCGAGCGAATTGGGCGAGTATGGCCTCAGCAGTGTTGAGACATCGATGAAATATGCTTACGAGCAATTAGACGATAGTTTCGTGTTATCGATGGATTTCCAATCACCCAACCTGTATGAGGTTCAGTTAGAGGCCGAGTTTCAGGGTCAGATCGATCGCGTGCTCGCGTCTGTGAATCCAAGGCTCGTCATCAATCGTTTCTCGTATGTTGTTAGCGATGATTTTGTCACGTCGGTGACCTATCCACGGTGTGCCAAGCTTGGTGTTTCGCGCGACGATGCTAAGGCCGCACACCTGCAGTCGATTGTTCAATCGTTTGCATCGGCTGGGATCGTTATCGACGATCGCATCAAGATGCCATTGGAGCGTGCTATCCAGCAGGAACATCGGGTGATCGACATCTCCGGTGACCCGCCCTCACCCGTGGATTTGTCACGTGTCAGCTTGTACAAGCCGGAAGATATGCCGGCATTGTTTGGGATAGACATCAGTAGTCGCTAACAAGACCCTTAAAGTTCTGGTTCGTTCGGCCGCTTTTGATGAATAACCTTCAACAGCGGCAGCCCCTATGTCGAACGAAAAGAACGAACACTTCCAAGTCTACGAGCAGACACTAGAAAGCGGTTTTCGTAGTCTGCGATTTCCGCCCGGGCTGGAAAGCGAGTTTCGGCAGGACTATCTGGCGCTGATTCGTGGGCGCATTCTCTCGTGTCTGGTCGCCGTCATCGTCTTGATGGCGTGGGTCATGTTAACCCGTGAGCCCAGGCCCGCCGGCAGTGCGATAGACCGCACCGCAGCGCAGCTACTGACGTGGGGCATGCGGCCAATGTCGTTGCTTCTGATGGTGGTCGCATTCGTACCTGCACTATATCGCCGTCTGTGGGTGACGGTTGCGCCGCTGTTGCTCGGTGGTATGGCGATCATTGGTAGCTATAGTGCAGCGCAAAAAGTGGCGGCGGGCAATACCGACGTTTTCATCGCCATGGTTTGTGGCTATCTGGGTATGTATAT
>JBCAZB010000138.1:0-6843 GCA_038533315.1 Pseudomonadota bacterium
CAGCCACAACGCGCTGACGCTGTCTAATGCCGCGATCGCGGCGGCAGCTGCCATCGCTGTGACAAAGACGAACACATAAAAATGTGGAAAGGCTCTGCGAATCAAGGTGCCGGCGACATCGGCGGGCAGTGCATTGAACACAAACGCGGCGAAACCGAACGAATACAACACAGTCCCACCGAATAGCAATGCTGTCAGCAACAGGCCAACTTCAGTCATCGCTCGCCCTCGCCTTGGACGCCACTCCCATGTACAAAATCGTCTTGAACGGCAATGGTCCGAAGGTCAGGTCCAACCTTCGGTTAACTCCTCGCGGGCCCAGACCTGTCATCGGCCCGTCTATCAACCCGGCATGGGTCAACATGTCACGCAATTCTCTCGGCCGAATGTACTTTGCAGGATCGTGCGTGCCGCGCGGTAGTAGCCGCAGCCAATCCTCGGCAATGGTGATCGTCGCCAGCCGAGCGATCCAATGACGATTGATCGTGTCAAACAGAAACACACCACCGTCGTCCAGCACGCGTGCGATCTCGCGAATGACTTGTTGAACGTCTTGGACATGCTCCAGCACATCGACACAGACAACGGCGTCAAAGCTACCGGAATCATACGGCAATGCTTCTCCTGTACCGACGTCGTAGTTGACTGCCAGATCTTGCTGAGCGGCGTGGCTCTTTGCTGCGGCGATCGCCTCCCGCGCAGGGTCGATTCCAGTCACAATACCGCCTTTGGCCGCGATCGCTTCCGTCATGAAACCGCCGGCACAACCCACATCGAGCACGCGCTTGCCGACCCAGTCGATGTGCTTGTCAAACCAACGCAAACGCCCCGGTACGAGATTCTTCAACGTACGGATCCAGCGAATGTCGTCAGACCACCAGTCGGCAGCGACATCATCATAAATGTCGAGGTTGTTTCGAACGATTTCACTCATCGGTGGATAGTCCTTGTGGTAAACGCGGTAAAGCGTAAGGCACGCGCTCTTGATATGCGGTGAAACGTTGCCCGTAGCGACGGGTCAGTCGTCGCTCTTTCAGGATGGGCGCCAGCAAGCAATACAGCGTCCATACCGTGGCCAGCACGAGCTGATCGGGCGTCCATACGGGTACCGTCCACATCGTCAACGCGAAAGAAACATAGATGGGCTGCCTGACCCTACGGAACAGACCAGAAGTCGGCATATCCGGGTAGACGGGCTTGCGTTTTGCGAACATCGATAACCAGCCGAGCGCTCCAGACTGAACTTCGATACCCGCATCCCAGGTCGACTTTCCAACCAGCAACCAGGTGCAAGCATAGGCGACCGTCCATATGGTGAGCAGCTGGCCATCAGCCTGCCACCAAACAACCCCTGAAGGCGTCCAGCAGCAAAACAACAACAGCAGCTGTAGAGAAGCAATCAGCGCGAACGTCGTCGTGCTAAGCGCGCCTCCGTAGGTGCCGGGCACGATGCGCGCGAGCAGCTGACTGCCCGAGCGAGTCAAAAGTAGCGAGTGCAACAGCGGAAACTGCAGGATAAGCAATGCATTGACGATGCCGGCAACGGGCCAATCGATAGCACCGAAACTGCGACTCATGCCAAAGTACATCGCGAGAATCATGGCACCGACACCGATGGCAAATGCCAGATGTACCGACAAGCCGAAGGCAATCGCTACCAACTTGCGCCGGCCACCTGGAGGCGCCTGCAAGGCTGCCGTCACTAGCCTGTATAACCTGTCGATGTGGGATTGTTGCATACGTTTTTCGGCGCGGGCGGTGCGTGATTGAAGATGCCATTGCGACCTTCGTTAGTTCGTCGTGACGCAGCGTTTGGATGAGGATTCATCTTTTGGCCGGCGGTCCACCGAAGCTCGCTTAGCGATCGCGTACACCTCTGGGCGGAATCAAACACGCCTGGCCGCCTTGGCAGAGGATGCCACCGCGGGTTATCGAGCGTGTCGGGGTTGGTTCGCCTTGAGCACAGACTAGAAATTCGGCTCAGATGCCTCGCGAACAAAAGATAACGGCTCGTCGAGACAAGCGCCTCGCGATTTGTGCGCTATTGGCGAATACGTGACAGTTGAACTGCGGTTAGCGTGGTATGGCTGGTGACCCAATAATGCCATTCGGCATCCCAGTTGGTTCGTAGCTCACCAAGAGCTGCGTTGGTAACAAGAAAGATGGCGACGACAATACTGCGACACATAGCTGTCTCCTGTTCTGCTTCACACCATTGATGCCGGAAAACCAAATTTGGATCCAAAAAAAAACCTGCCGTGCGACGCACGACAGGTCTTTTAGTCATTGTTTGGTTCGCGGTTAGCCTGCGCGCTGTGCCCAGGTCACACACCAGCCTTTTGACGAGACGGCCTTACCTGGAAAAATTGCGCAAGGTCCCCACTCGGCGTCGCCACCAGAATAAAGCTGGCAGTTGCCACAGTTTTGACCTTCCGGCGCGGCTGTGTCGGCAGCACTGTGCTTGTAGCCCAGTGCAACAGCTTGCGGATCGTCTTCCGTTACTTTAGGCAGGTCGCCTTCTGCGAGTGCATCACGTCCACGCAGAACAGCAGCCACAGGTACAGCGGCAACAACGCCCATAGCGCCTTTGACGAACCCTCTTCGGCTAGTTGTCGATGATTTGTTTGAAGACATCTCAAGCTCCTTCGATGGTTGTTCCATTCCATCCACCCCCGACGGGTGATGATTCAAAAAAAAGGCCGGCATCGAACGAGAGGCCGGCCAGGGTCTTTTCCAATGCGGTATGAAAAGACTATTGGGGACAACGAAGTTAGTCAACCAGCAGTGCTGGGGGGACTTTGACTAACTCGCGAGAGTCAGAATGCCCTACCACAAACCCCTTGTCAAACATTTATGGCAATTTTTCTTCTACAGTTTTGCTACGAAGGGGCTTTTATGTCGCTTAAAGGTAGACAGCCGACCAAAATACGTAGACAGACTAGGTTGTTTAGCGGTATGTCCTCATGTCTAACGGCAAATGTTCGACAGTATTAAAGGTGTCGAGGGACAACCGTTTGCGCGAAAAGGTGACTTCGGTAATCGACGCATTATGAACACGCCAGTTCAGTTCAGCCGCTTTGATCTCAGGGGCGTCGAGCACCGTCTGCACCGCGATACCAATCGGCCCGCCTGACGTGAACAGCGCCACCGAGCTGCCTGATGGCGCGTCGGCTAGCAGCGAACGTAGTGCCTCACGAACGCCACCGCTGAACCTGCGCCAAGAAGGCAGACCCGCCTCTGCCACATCGATCCGGTCTTCCACCCATGCGGCCATAACTGCCTCTAGCAACCGGTGCACGTAGCGATACTTGTCTCGTGCATTCTCCGCTGACTCAAATGCTCTCGCGTCGGCATCGATGCGCTCGTCCGCCTGTCGTAGCAACGGCAGCATGTGGGCCATCAGTTCGTCGGCCGGATACTCGTTGAACCCTGCATCAACGGTCAGAGACGGAAAACCCTGCTCCGCCGCACCAAACACGTCAGCGACAGCGGTAGCGGTATCCCGCTGTCGTTTCAGCGTGCCACACGCGGCTGCCGTGATGGTCGTGCCGCGGGCGACCCAGTAGTCACCGACGTGCTTCGCTTGCGCGAAGCCAAGCTCTGACAAGCGATCATAATCATCCGACAAGAAGCTCGCCTGGCCATGGCGAACGAGATACAGCTTACTCATCGCTATTCAAACCGTGTGAATGCATCACGTTGTTTAGGCAGCTGACCTTCACCCGGGCGCGCTGGCGTCAGAAATCCCAACTTGCTTTGCATGAGAAGCTCCTGTTTAGGCTGCCTGGCCTGCGCATGTGACTGGCCAGTAAGAATAGCCCAGACGACCACGAAATTCGACGCGGGACGGCGGGCATTCAGCGACGATTGGCGCTATTCTTGGGCGGTCATAATATTCAACGGATTTCGTCGTATGTTTCGACTGACTGCCACCTTGATTGTTTGCTTACTCGTTGCCCAACCGGCGGCTGCCGACGAGACAGAGGCTCGTGCCACACTGACCGATGCGCTGAACACATTCCTTGCTGGCGCCAGCATCGGCGATGTCGCGGCTCACGAGAAATTCTGGGCCGACGATCTCGTCTACACTTCATCAGCGGGTTTGCGCACGGATCGCGCCGCCATCCTGGCCAGCATGGCGAATGCGCCCGAGCCAACCGATCCGCCCGCCGTGATTTACACCGCCGAGGATGTCGATATTCGTTTGTACGATGATGTCGCGATCGTCGCATTTACACTCGTTGGCACGCCGAGCGACAACGACGCAGAAGTCATGCGCTACCTGAACACCGGCACGTTTCTGAAGCGCGGTGATCGTTGGCAAGTTGTGGCCTGGCAGGCGACCCATAAGGCGAAAACACCATGACGTCGCTTTACGGGTTGGCGCGCGTGCGATACACGTTGTTGACGCTCGTCGCACTCGGGTTTGTCGCCTGTGGAAAGTCGCAGGCGCCGGAGCAGCCGCGCGGTGAAGCGGTAGACACCCTGATCGTCAATGCCAATGGCTACACGCTGGCCGACGGCGAGTTGCAACGTTTCTCGACCATGGCGGTGCGCAATGGTCGCGTGGTCGCTATTGGTGACGCTGCGCTCGCAGACCGTTTTGACGGCGCACAGTCGGTCGACATCGCAGGGCAGACCATCCTGCCGGGTCTGATCGACGCGCATGGCCACGTCTCATCACTCGGTGTGTTACGCAATTCTTTGGATTTGGCCGGAACCTCGTCGCTCGACAGTGCGCTTAATCAGATCGCTGCCTACGATCGCGAGCTGCCCAACACACAGAAATGGTTGCTTGGACGCGGCTGGAACCAGGTGTTGTGGGAAGGACAAGCGTTCCCGACCGCGGCAGACATTGACGCAGTCGTTCGAGAACGCGCGGTGTTTCTGAATCGCATCGATGGACATGCCGCATGGGCCAATAGCACTGCGCTGGAACTCGCTGGCATCGATGACGACACGATAGATCCACCCGGTGGCAAGATCGTCCGTGATGCGGACGGTGCGGCGACCGGTGTCTTGATCGATGCAGCAATGTCGTTGGTCAATCGCGTGATTCCGGCACCCACCGCTGCGCAGCAGCGGCAACACCTACGCACCGCGATGGTAGAGCTGGCTTCGCTTGGCGTCACAGGCGTTCACGACGCCGGCACTACTGCGATCGAGGTACGGTTGTTGCAGGATTTGGCCGACAAAGGCGAAATGCCGGTGCGGATTTCCGCAATGCTGGGCGGCATGGAGACGCTGGCGCAGTTTGAGGCCCCGATTCCAAGCTATGCGGACGACCTGTTGGCCGTGACCAGCGTCAAACTTTATGCAGATGGCGCACTCGGCAGTCGCGGCGCCGCGATGATCGAAGACTACAGCGATGATCCGGGTAATCAGGGTTTGTTGTTCGCCAACGAGGAAGGCCTGGCCGACATGATTGGACAGGCGCATGCCAAGGGTTTTGCCGCACACATTCATGCCATCGGCGACCGCGCGAATCAGGCGACGCTCAGTGCCTTTGCCGCCGTCAACGACAATGCACCCAGCGACTTCCATGACCGTATCGAACACGCTCAAGTGATCGCGCTGGAGGACATCCAGCGTTTCGCCGAGCTCGATATCGTGGCGTCTGTGCAGCCGACCCACGCGACCAGCGACATGAACATGGCCGAGGATCGCGTTGGCAGCGATCGCATTCTCGGTGCTTATGCGTGGCAACGGCTACTGAAGGCGGGCGTAAGACTAGCGGGGGGTTCTGATTTCCCTGTTGAAAAACCAGAAATGTTTGATGGTTTATACGCAGCAGTCGCGCGCAAAGACAAACAAGGCAATCCGATCGAAGGTTGGTATCCAGATCAGGCCTTGTCGCGCGAACAAGCACTCGCAGCATTCACCACCTGGGCGGCCGACTCGGTCAATCAAGGCGATCGCATCGGCGAACTGACACCGGGCATGTGGGCGGATTTCATCGTCATCGACCGAGACTATTTTGAAATTCCGGAAATCGAAATCTGGCAGATTGAGACGTTGCAAACCTGGGTGGGTGGTAAGCGGGTGTTCAACACCACGACGTAACAAGAACGAATACGGAGCATCCTTATGTTGATCGAGCAAATCTGGGTTGGCAACGACTATCGCAATTTCAACTACCTGATCGCTTGTCGGGAAACCGGCGAAGCGCTCGCTATTGATCCCCTCGATTTCAAACAGTGTTTGGCGGTTGCCAAGGATCGCGCCTGGGATATCCGCTACGTGCTCAATACCCACGAGCATCCCGACCACATCGGTGGCAACAAAGCGATGATTTCAGCGACAGGCGCGCAGTTGATCGCCCACAAGGATGCCGGCGAGCGAATCCGCGGCATCGATCGTGGTGTCGGCGCAGGCGATGTGATCAAGGTCGGTAAAACGGTCGAGCTCGAGTGTCTCGATACGCCGGGACACACGATGTGCCACATCTGCCTGCAAGCGCACGGCGATGATGCGGCATTGTTTAGCGGCGATACTTTGTTCAATGCCGGTGCCGGCAACTGCCACAATGGCGGGCATCCGGAAGAGCTTTACGAGACCTTTGCAACGCAACTCGATCACCTGCCGGGTGACACCAAACTCTACCCCGGGCACGAATATCTTTCGGTCAACTTGCGCTTCACGTTAGACCGCGAGCCGGATAACGCCGAGGCTGCGGCACTATTGGCGGATATCGAAGACATGGATCCCGCCAGCCCGGTCGTGACAACGCTCGAACAGGAAAAAGCCGTCAACACATTTTTCCGGTTGGACAGCGATAGCGTGATCGACGGCTTGCGCGAACCGTTCCCCGACTTGCCCGACAATCCGGACCCCAAAACGGTG
>JBCAZB010000139.1:0-6841 GCA_038533315.1 Pseudomonadota bacterium
GTTGACCAAAGCCAAACCGACCATGGTCGACTACCCACAACCGGTCTTGGCTGTCGATGGAGAGTCCGGCCACCGTATCGAACAACTGTTGCTGCGATTGCCGATCCGGAAACGGCGTCGCGAGGCCATCGCTCAGGCGCAGTACCTGGTTGTCATCCGTTTGCGCCGCGGGATGGATCGAGAAAAACAACGTGTCATCGGCGCTGAAGGCGAGATCGCCGATCGGTTGGTCATAGCGAAACACGCGTTCGATCGCATCGGCGCCAAGGCGCGCTGCCGTATTAACGTCAGTATAGTGATTGCCGCCGCCAAACTTGAGCCATACGCCCAGTGCTAGCAGTGCAAAAAGTGTGAGAAATCCGAACAGTACGCGCGCCATGCGCTTATTCTAAGCCGCTTCGCTCGTGTCATACAGCCTTAATATCTTATCGACGGCGCTCGCGACCTTTGCACGACGTTCCTGCTCCGTCATCGGCACCGCGGTGTGCATCAGCCGCCGCTTCATATAGTGGCCTTCGATCAGCAAAAGAAAATCGCTGGCGGCCTCCTGTGGGTCGGCAACCGCGGACTGTCCGGCCGCCGTGTTCGCGGCGATAAACGTAGCGATCGCATCGATGGTCGCTTTTGGTCCGGTTTCATAAAACGTGTTAGCCAGTTTTGGGAACGTCGCGGTTTCGGCGATCAGTTGTCGATGCATGCGGATGACGTCATCGTCACCGAGTAGCCTGAGAAAGCGATGCCCAATTTCTGTCAATGCCGCATCCAGAGGCATGGCAGGGTCGAAGTCAGCCACATCAAGTCCGTAGGCGAGCACCTTGGACAGGATGCACTGCCGGAACAGTTCATCTTTATTAGAAAAGTGCGAATAAACCGTCTGTTTGGAGACATTGGCCGCCGCGGCGATCGCATCCATTGATGTGCGCTCGTAGCCCTCAGACAAGAAATGGCAGGCAGCTGCGTCGAGAATAGCTTCTCGTTTGAGCTCACTTTTGGGCCGCCCCAGCCGGCTATTCGTTGTAGTGGTATTTATCAAACTGGACAGTTCCGTTTTGTTTCTATAATATCAAACTATACCGTCTAGTATATACGGATCAAGTCAGAGAAAACCAGTCGCCCTCAACGCCTTGGAGCTCTGCACACCATTGAAGGAACGCCAATGAAATTCGCCAGTCTTTCCCCCGCGACTGCGCTTTTGTTTTCGGTGCTGCTCGCCGCCTGTGGCGGAGAGAGCAGCGCACCGGCCACCGATACGCGTGCTGCGCTGGCAGTCAACGCCATCACGCTATCCGCCCAGACTTCCTATGAAGCTGAGCAACGATTTAGCGGCCAGGTTGAAGCCTCAAGACAATCCTCGCTCGGTTTCGAGCTCGGCGGCGAGTTGGCCGTCGTACTCGTTGACGAAGGTGAGTTGGTCGAGGCGGGCGCTGTACTTGCCAGACTCGACCAGCGACGCCTGCAAGCGGCGCGGTCGGAGGCACAAGCCAGTCTCAATCAAGCGCGCGCGCAAGCCGCGCTGAGTCAGGCCACTTTTGAGCGGATTGCCGAGGCCCGCGAGTTTGACGGCGTGTCGCAACAGGAGTTGGATGAAGCGGCTGAGCGGCAACAACGCACCGCTGCCGCTGCCGCGGCGGCCGAGGCCCGCCTCGCCAGACTCAACGTTGACGTTGCTAAGACAGAGCTGAAAGCGCCGTACGACGCGGCGGTTGTGCGCCGCTATATCGACGAAGGGCAGGTGGTCGCAGCAGGTCAGCCAGTGATTGACGTGCAGGAATCGGCTGCACTTCGAGTGCGCTTGTCGGTGACCGGCGAATCACTGACTGCGCTAACGCCGGGCGCTGATGTTGCGTTGGAGATCAACGGCGAGGACGTCGCCGCCACCGTGGCCGCCGCTATCCCGCGCCGGAACTCACGGACTCGCGCCGTCGAAGTGATTTTTGATATCGATGCCGGTGCGGCCGCACGGGTCGGTGATATTGCTGAGTTACGCAGCACGCGCGAGGTCGATGCAGCGGGATACTGGTTGCCGCTCGATGCGCTCAGCGAGGGCGCTCGGGGGGTCTGGCAGGTGTTGGCCATTATGCCGCTCGACGAGCGTGACAATGCGTTAGCGCAACAGACCGGTGCCACGCATCGTTTAGAGAATCGTCCAGTGGAACTGTTGTACGAAGAGGCGGATCGCGTCTTTGCGCGTGGTGCGTTGCGCGACGGAGATCAGATCGTCGCCAATGGTATTTTGCGTGTCGTCAACGGCCAGGGTGTCCGCATCGCTGACGACAACACCCCCGTTGATTTCGCGGAGGCGCGCTAACGATGAGCCGCACGGAACACACCAGTGGCATTTCGGCGCTGGCCGAGCGGATGTATGCCAACAAATATTTGTTATGGCTGTCGGTCACAATCATTTTGTTGGCCGGGTATTCATCGTTATCCAATTTGCCGCGTATTGAAGATCCTCGTATCACCAACCGGTACCCGGTGATTATTACGCGCCTGCCCGGTGCGTCGGCAGAGCGAATTGAGGCGCTGGTGACCGACCCGCTTGAAGTGGCGCTCGAAGAGCTTTCCGAGATCAAGAAAATTGAGTCGACGTCGCGGGCGGGTATTTCAAGCCTGTCGATTGAGCTACAGGACTCTGTCGGTCCCGGTCAGAACGAACAGGTATTCAGCAAGATTCGCGACAAGATAGGTGACGTTGCGCCATTGTTGCCGGAAGGCACATTCGAACCGATCCTGGACGACAAGGTGGCGGCTGTTGCGTTCAGTCTGCTGGTGGCCATCCGCTGGACCGAGGGCAACGAACCACCGCTTGGGTTGATGTACCGTTTATCCGAACAGCTCGCCGACGAACTACGCGGTGTCTCGGGCACCGACATCGTCCGATATTACGGCGAGCCTGCTGAAGAGATCACCGTTGATGTTGACCCGGAGACTCTAAGTCAGATGGGCTTGTCCGCTGCGGATGTGGCGCGACTCATAGCGGCCGGTGATCCGAAATTGCCAGCTGGCGCGCTGCGAAGCGACAACCGGAATTTGTTGTTGGAAGTCGAGGGCGAACTCGATTCCGCCGCAGCCGTGGCAGCGACACCGTTGATAGCTAATGCCGCGGGCGGTGCGGTGCGTCTCGGCGATATCGCCGATGTCCGCCGCGCTTGGCAGGAACCTGCCCGCGAAATCGCCTATGCCAATGGCGTACGCAGTATCATGCTGGGCGTTCGCACTGACACCAATATTAGGCTCGACCAATGGGCTGTCACCGCGCGACAGGTGGTGGCGGACTACAATGAAACCTTGGGTCGCGGTGTTGAGGCCAGCGTGATCTTCGACCAGAGTCTGTATACGGAACAACGTCTCGCCAGTCTCGGCGGTAACTTGTTCGCTGGTGCGTTGGTGGTCATGCTGGTTGTGTTCATCGGTATGGGTTGGCGAGCGGCGTTAATCGTCGGCTCGGCGTTGCCGTTGTCTGCGTCGATTGCCGTGTTTGGTCTCGGCCCCGGCGGCCAGCAGATTCACCAGATGAGTATTTTCGGCATGATCGTCGCGATCGGGCTGTTGATCGATGCCGCCATCGTGATGACGGATGAAGTCAAGAAACATCTGGATCAGGGCCGGCCCCGGATAGACGCCTTGCGGTTCTCCATCGGCCATTTGTTCGTGCCGTTGCTGGCGTCTACACTAACAACGGTGCTGGGCTTTATGCCGGTGTTTCTGTTGCCCGGCGCGATGGGCGATTTCGTTGGCCCGATCGCGATTTCCGTCGTTCTTGCTTTGTGCGCCTCGTTCTTCCTGGCGATGACAATTATCCCTGCGCTCGCCGCACTGTTCATTCCGCGGCGGGAGTCAGCGGCGCCTCGTCAATGGTGGGTGGAAGGCGTCAAGAGTCGTCGACTCGCGGATCGATACCGCGCTTTGGTGGCGGCCGCTGTGCGACGCCCGGTACTGACGGTCGTCGCGAGCCTCGTGCTACCGGTCGCCGGGTTTGTGCTGGCTGGCACTCTGGGGCAACAGTTTTTCCCCGCGGCCGATCGTGATCAGTTCGAAATTCAGGTGTGGATGCCGCGCGGCACGTCGATCCAGTCCACCGATGCGCTGACTCGTCAAATCGAGTCGCGCCTGACCGAAGAGGCCGGCATCACCGATGTGCATTGGTTGATCGGTCACAGTTTCCCTACGGTGTACTACAACCGCATCATGCGTGTACGCGGCGATGACAGTTATGCTCAGGCGGTAGTATTCACCGACACGGTGCAGCGTGCGAATGTGTTGACCGAAGTGCTCGGGCAGGAACTATCCGATGCATTCCCGGAGGCGCGGATTGTTGTTGCACCGTATTCGCAGGGGCCACCGCTTGAGGCGCCCGTGGCTTTCCGTTTGGAAGGTCCTGACCTGACAGAGTTGATTCGACTCGGTGACGAAGTGCGTGCGGTAATGCACACAATCCCCGAGATTTCGCAAACGAAAGCGACGATTGAGTCGGGCCAGCCGAAACTCTCTTTTGTGGCGGACCCAGTCGCTGTGCGCCAGGCCGGTCTGACACTCTCGACGGTAGCTGGCCAACTGCAGGCGGGCCTCGAAGGTCAACTCGGCGGCTCGGTGCGCGAAAATCGCGAGTCGTTACCGGTGAGGATTCGCTTCCCTTCGGATAGTCGCGATGAGTTGTCCCGCATAGCAGCGATGAATCTTGTCAGTGATGCTGGCGCGATCAGCGCGTTGAATCTGGGCGACCTGCGCATTGTGCCGGAGTCTTCGAGTATCTCGCGATTCGACAGCACGCGTGCCAACAAGCTGCTCGCCTACTTACGTCCGGACGCATTGGCCGTCGACGTGTCTGCGGCCGTTCTGGCGGGGTTAGATGACGCCGGGTTCGAACTGCCGCCGGGATACAGCTTACGTGCTGAAGGTGACAGCGACGCGCAGGCCGATGCGATTGGCAATCTGCTGACCTATCTGCCCATTCTGATGATGTTGATGCTGGCGACGATTATTTTGTCGTTCCGGAGTCTGCGACTCGCCACCGTGATCGCGGTGGTTGCCGTTCTGTCTGTCGGACTGGGTTTGCTGGGTCTTTGGCTCGGCGGTTACCCGCGCGGTTTCAATGCGGTTATCGGTATCGCTGGTCTGATCGGCGTGGCGATCAACGGAACGATTGTTGTAATCGCAGCCATTCGCGCCGACGCGGGCGCGTGCACCGGCGACTGCGACGGCATCGTTGAGCAGACGGTGGGCGCCACGCGTCATATTGTGTCTACCGTGTTCACGACTATTGGCGGCTTCGTGCCACTGATTTTCTTCAGTGACGGCGATTTTTGGCCGCCTTTGGCTTTGGTGATCGCTGGTGGCGTGGGCTTCTCGATCACGTTGTCGCTGTTCTTTACGCCGGCCGTCTATCGGTTGCTGTGTCAGTTGGGTGAACGGACCGGTCGCAGTCTTGCACCCGTGGCGGTGGCATCATGAAAAAGACACTCTGGATAGCCGCGCCGACACTTGTATTAATGGGTTGCGCCGTCGGGCCGGATTACGTGATGCCGGATCTGCCCGCGGAGCGTGTCCTGGTCAGCAGCGAGGCAACCGATGCTGTCGACCCCGCGTTCTGGCAAGCCGATGGTTATGACGAACTGGCGACCCTTGTCGAACAGGCACTCGCCAACAATAACGACGTCGATGCCGCACTGGCCCGTGTCCGCGAGGCGCAGGCCGGTCTTGTTGCCGCTCGCGGTACACGCCTGCCCGCGATTGTGGCTGACGCCCGCTACACGGCTTTTGAGCAGAGCATTCGCTCACCGCAATCCGCAGGGCCATTGATCGCGGCGGGTGTCATTCCTCGCGACGGGGAGTTCTACACGACGAGCTTGCAGGCCAGCTGGGAGCTCGATCTGTTCGGTTTGCGGCGACGTCAGATCGAGGCCAGCCAGGCTCGATTGCTGGCACAAACCGAGCAAGCGCGCGCCGTCGCTTTGCAGGTCACGGCGCAAACGGTGATCGCCTACGCAGACTGGCAGAGTTTCAGTGCACGGGCAGCGGTTGCCGAGCGCAACGTGGCGCTGCAGCAGGAAACGCTGAACGTTATCACCGGTAAGGTGCGGCTCGGTTTGTCGCGTCGTCTGGACCAGGTGCGTGCAGAGAGTGCCCTCGCGCAACTGCAGGCACAGGTACCTCAGTTGCAGGCATCTGCTGTTGCGGCGCGGCAACGGCTAGCGGTTGTGCTCGGAACCACCGCGGATGCGCTCGAACTGACAGCGAGCGAATCGCTATTGCGGGCACCGGCCAATATCGCGGTTGGTACGCAGTCTGATCTGCTACGCCGTCGGCCGGATGTGGCGATTGCGGAGCGTCTGCTTGCCGCCGCTACTGCCGATCAGGGAGCGGCTGTCGCCGCGATGTTCCCGCAACTAACGCTAACCGCGTCTGGCGGTTTTGAGGCGGCTAGCATCAGCGAACTGTCGTCGGGTGAGGCGCGGACGATCGGTATTGTGCCGTTCGTTCGCTGGCCATTGTTTCAGGGGCGACGGTTGCGCGCGGCGCGTGATGCGGCTGACGCCCGACAACAGCAAGCGCTCGCCGAGTATGAGCAGGCTGTACTGCAAGCGATTGCCGATACGGAGTCGGCAATTGCTGCGCAGCGTGCAGCGCATGATGCCTTGGCACGCGTCAATGCTGCCACCGATGCAGCACGCGAAGCGGAACAACTGGCTAACAAACTGTACCAGCAAGGTCTTGTTGATTACCTGACGCTGCTCGACTCACAGCGACAATTGGCACTGCTGGACGATGCGCTGCTCGTCTCGAAGAACAATGTCATGTTGAGCGCCGCGCGGTTGTACTCGGCGTTGGGCGGCAGCTGGAC
>JBCAZB010000140.1:0-6794 GCA_038533315.1 Pseudomonadota bacterium
CCAGCCGACGGCCCGACCGATCGCGAACATCACCGTGAACATCGATGTCGGGCCGTCGGCTGGGTAGCCCACTGGGATGAGATGATCAGCAGTAACACGCGTATCAGCCGCCCACGCCAGCTCTATGTGGGTCCGGCAGCTCGCGACTACCAGACGATTACCGACCGCGGTTAGTCGATCGCTGCTTCAGGCAGCATCCGCGGGCGCGATTAGCTTGCGCACCTTTTTTATTGATGCCCGGCGCATCGGCTTACCGTCGACTGGGCTTAGGGGCGCCTGGCGCAAGCCGTCGTAGCTGAATACGGTCGCTTCGATCGGCAATTGCAGCCAGTCGAACCGATAGGCCGGAAACCCACTGGACTGATTACGGCGTAATTTCAGCCGTCGTTCGAATGGCTTGTACTGAATGCCCTTGTCATTCAGGAACCACGCGATATCTTCTGCGCTATCCGCGAACAGATGCAGGTTGGCCGGACTGTCATCGGCCGCAGTGCCGGCCAGCAGTGGCCCGACCAGTCGAGGCTCGAAATGTTCAAGCTCCAGCATTAGCGAAAGAGCGGTCTTGCGACGACTTAGTATCGAGGCATCGTGGTCGCCCTCATGGTAGAGGCGCTGGTGTTCTATCAGCGCGGCTTCGACTTCCTGATTGCTTGGCAATGCACCATCGCGTCCCAGCCCAAGACGCTCAGCGGCTTTACGTTTGGCGACCTGAAAATCGCTGATTCCATGGTCGACCATGATGCGTGCCGCTTCCTGAGCGACAGTTTGCCGGGAACGGTCACTGACAAACATCTGGGTCACGGCGGGCTCCTGTTGTTTCGTTTCCGCGGATCGGCTTGGCTAGAAAATATCCTGCTCGCCGACTTCTTCTCCGCTGTCATTATAAGGGTTGATTTGTGGGCCGGTGAGCTGCGTCTTAGGCTGTGTGCCCGCTTCGAAAGTCTCGAACTTAAAGTTGGTGCTGTTGGCGCCGGCGAGTTCCCCCGTCGCCGGATCAATCCGCACGGTGACTAATCCGGGCGGTTGTGGATAGCTGCGCTGCGGAGCGCCGTCCAGCGCGTCGCGCATGAAATGAATCCACATCGGCAATGCCGTGCGCCCGCCCTCTTCGCCAGCACCCAGTGGCTCGTCACTGTCGAAGCCCACCCAGCTGATCGCAACGAGGTCGGGGTTAAAGCCACCAAACCACGTATCGCGCTGGTCATTCGATGTGCCGGTCTTACCCGCCAGATCCTGGCGTCCAAGGGTTCTGGCGCGCCGGCCGGTACCACGCTGGATGACATCGCGCATCAGGTCCTGGATCAACCAGATATTGGTCGCCGGCAGGACACGTGGCGCCACATGTTCGTCGCCCCAGAACGCCTGCAAGTCGGCGCCATTCGTTGTGAGTGTCGCCGTGTCTTCCAGGTCGGCCGCATTTTGTGGTTCGTCCTGTCCGATTGTCGTTTCCTGTTCGCAGGCCTTGCAGACGATCTTCGGTGTCTCGCTAAACAACACTTCGCCATCGGATAGCTCGATGCGATCTATAAAGTATGGATCGACGGCGTAACCACCGTTAGCCAACACAGCATAGCCCTTAGCCATGTCGAGCGGCGTAGCGGCACCGCTACCGAGCGCCAGCGAGAGATTGTTCGGTATCGCATCGCCAGCAAATCCAAAGCGCGCGATATGGCGAGTCGCTGACACAATGCCCATCTTCATGACCATCCTGACCGAGACCAGGTTCATTGACCGCACGAGCGCTTCGCGCATGCGCGTCAGGCCATAGAATCGCCCGGTCGAGTTCTTGGGTCGCCATACGCCCTCATACTCCGCAGACTCAATCACTACCGGCGCATCGTTGATGATGCTGGCCGCTGTAAAACCATTCGCTAGCGCGGCCGAGTAGATGAACGGTTTGAAGCTCGAGCCAGGCTGGCGTTTGGCTTGAGTGACGCGGTTAAATTTGCTCGCTGTGTAGTCGAAACCGCCGACCAGCGCCGCAATGCCGCCATCATCAGGATTGAGCGCCACCAATGCGCCCTGGGCCTCCGGCACCTGTGCCAGCGCCAGATCGTCCTCGACGGTGGTGTAGACGTAAATGACATCACCCACGGCCAGCACGTCGTCTATCGACTCAGGCTTGGCGCCGACGATACTGCGGTCGATAAAAGGTACCGCCCAATTGACACCACCCCAGTTCAGCTGACCGTTGCCGCCGCGTGCAAAACGGACGCTGGCAGAGTTGCTGTCGGTATCAACTGTCGTCACTAAGGCAGCACGCAAGCCGCCTGGATTGGGGATATTCGCCAGCGTTTCCTCAATATCGGTGTCGCTGATGGTCGCCAGATCAATCTGGCGAAGCGGACCGCGATAGCCGTGGCGTCGATCGTATTCGAGCAACCCGTCGCGCACCGCATAGTTGGCCGCCTGTTGCATCTGGCTGTCGATCGTCGTGTGCACCCGAAAACCGCGGGTCGTAATGTCGCGGCCGTATTCGTTCATGAGTCGAATACGGACCATCTCTGCCAGATACGGCGCCGCCAGTTCGATATCCGGTCCGTGCAGCCGCGACAGCATCGGATGGTCGTTTGCTTGCTGCCATTCTTGCTCGCTGATGTAACCAAGATCGCGCATGCGGCCCAGCACGTAGCTCCGGCGGTTCTTGGCGGCTTCCGGTCCGGCAACCGGATTGTAGTTCGACGGCGCGGGAAGTACCCCGGCGAGCGTGGCAGCCTCAGCGATGCTCAGGTCTATCAGTTCTTTGTCGAAATAGATCTGCGCGGCCGCAGCGACGCCGTATGCGCGCTGACCGAAGAACATCTTGTTCAGGAACAGCGCCATGATCTCTTCTTTGCTGAATTCCTGCTCGATCTTGTAGGCAAGGAACGCTTCTTTGATCTTGCGGATGATCTTCCGCTCGCGGGTCAGAAAGTAGTCTCGGGCCAGCTGCTGAGTGAGTGTGCTGGTGCCTCGCGCCTCGCGCCCGGTCAGCACCGACCGCACGGCCGCACGCAATATTCCGAAAGGGTCTACCCCCCAATGCTGGAAAAACCGCTTATCTTCCGCCGAGACGAACGCGTGTACGACGTGTTCAGGCACCTGATCGTAGGTCACGGGTAATCGGCGCTGCTCCCCGATCTCCTGAATCAGCTTGCCGTCCCGACTAAAAATGCGTAGTGGCACCTGCAACGGGATATCACGCACCGTCGCGGCCTCTGGAAGGCCGGGTTTGGCGTAGTGATAGGCTGCGAAAATAGCGCCGGTAATCCCGATAGCTGCGCTCAAGCCCAGTGCCAGCCCCAGAACGGCCAGGCGTAAAAGCAATTTGGTCTTCAAAGTGGTCGGTGAGTCCTTGTCAGCGCGAGGCTCATTATGCATATTGATCGTGCAATACGAAAACCAATTAATGACAACCTTCTGACGTATTGCCCGCAGTCAGCCAAATATGGGGGATAGATGGCGACTGACGATACCTGGTTCACAGATTTTCCATTATCTGCTGACTTAGCATATGGATTGCTAAAAGCGGAACGTAGTCACATTTTATTTAACACTTCGTTGATATATAGTTAACTTCGTTTCCTCAGGCGACCGGCTATAAATTAGGCGTAACTCAACGAATTTTAAGGAAAAACTGAGTGTTATTCGGCAAAAAAACCCGCACACTGCTCGGGCTTGACATAACGACTTCATCGATCAAGCTCATCGAGCTCGCTCAGGCTGGTCGTGGATATCGTGTGGAATCCTATGCAGCGGAGCCCACACCGGCCAATTCCATTAACGATAAAGCGATCGTTGACGCTCAGGCAGTCGGCGAGGCGATTCGCCGGGCGGTCAAGCGATCTGGCAGCAAAATTCGCGAGGCCGCTTTTGCGATTAGTGGCGAAGCGGCGATTACAAAAACGATTCAAATGCCTTCCAGTCTGTCTGAGGCTGATATGGAAGGTCAGGTTGAGATTCAGGCCGACCAGTACATTCCGTTTCCGATGGAAGAGGTCAGCCACGATTTTGAGATCATTGGTCCGAACGAAGCAGACCCGGACATGAATGATGTGTTGTTAGTCGCAACACGAACCGACAACGTCGACCAGCGCGAGGCAGCGGTATCCGCGGCTGGCCTGAAAAGCGTGGTTGTCGACGTCGAGGCCTTCGCACTGGAGAACGCCTGTCGTTTGTTGTCCCACCAAATTCCTAATAATGGTATGGGTCAGTCTGTCGCTGTTGTCGATATCGGCGCCAGTAACACGATGTTCGGCGTACTGCGTGATATGAAAGTTATCTACACCCGCGATTTTGCATTTGGCGGGCAGCAGTTGACGGAAGAGATTATGCGCACCTATGGACTCTCTGTTGAAGACGCGGGACGCGCCAAAAAAGAGGGCGGCTTGCCCAGCAACTACGAGCCGGAAGTGCTCGACCCGTTTATCGATGACGTCACCCAACAAGTCAGCCGTTCGTTGCAGTTTTATCTGGCATCGGGCGGGGGTCGTGAGCAGCCGGATATGATTCTGGTTTGCGGTGGTTGCGCCAATATCCCCGGTATTGCCGACGTGATCGCGAGCCGGGTTGGGATCCCGACGGAGATCGGCGACCCACTAGGACAGATGAAAGTCTCAGCACGCGCCAAATCGCAAGGTGTGGAGAGAGATGCATGCGCCTTACTGACCGCGTTCGGTCTTGCGCTGAGGAGCTTTGACTAATGCCGCAAATTAACCTGCTGCCGTGGCGCGAGGAATTACGCAAAGAGCGCCAGAAAGTATTTATGTTCTCGGTCGTTGGTGCGATCGCAGTAGCTGGTCTGTTGGTCGGCGCCGTGAATATGGTGTTCAGCAACATGATCGATCATCAGCGCGATCGCAATCGCCTGTTGAATCAAGAGATCAGCAAGTTGAACGAGAGCATCAAGGGTATTGAAGGAATCGAGCGCCAGAAGCAGCGCCTGATCGCACGCATGCAGGTGATTGAAGAACTGCAGCAAAGCCGCCCGGAGATTGTTCATTTGTTCGACGAACTAACCCGCACGGTGCCTGATGGTGTGCACCTGAATCGCGTCACGCAATCTGGCCGTAGTGTAAAGCTGACCGGTGTGGCGCAGTCCAGCACGCGGGTGTCATCCTACATGCGCAACGTCAATGATTCCGACTGGCTCGGCAACCCCGATCTCGACAAGATCGAAACGGTGGACCGTGGCCAGCGTCGTGAGCGTTTCAACTTCACGCTGGACGCCTCTCAGCTTGTGCAGAGTAACGAAGACGAGGAGATTGGACAGTGAGCTTTATCGACGATCTGCAATCCCTGGACTTTAATGACGTCGGTCGTTGGCCACTGCCATTTCGTATCGGTGCGATCGTGCTGATTTTCGCGGTGGTACTCGCGGCGGGCGTGTACATGACGATCGTGAAAGACAAGCAGCTGAAGCTTGAATCCGAGCAGCGCAAAGAAGTTGATCTGAAAGCGACTTTCGAGCAGAAGCAAAACAAGGCGGCCAACTACCAGGCTTATGCTGACCAGCTGGTCGAGATGCGTGAGTCGTTTGGCGCGATGTTGCGGCAGCTGCCGGGCGAAACCGAAATTCCGAACCTGATTACCGATATCTCGCAAACCGGTCTCGCTGCTGGTCTGGAAGAAAAATTGTTCCAGCCACAGGAAGAGATCCAGCGTGATTTCTATGCCGAGAAGCCGATCAAAATCCGGCTCACTGGCAGCTACCATGCATTTGCGAACTTCGCGAGCAGCGTGGCTGCATTGCCACGTATTGTGACGTTGCATGACATCAACATCGTGCCGGATCAGAACCGTCCGACGACGCTGATTCTCGACGTCACGGCGAAAACCTATCGCTACCTCGAAGAAGATGAGGGCTAGTCGGAGATGAGATCAATGCCATTCCCTCTTAAGAAACAACGTTGGTCGACCATCGCCCTGGTGGGCGCATTGTCCGCCATGCTGACCGCTTGCGGCGGCGACATGCGAGACCTCGAGGTCTACATTGACGAAGTGAAAAGTCGTCCGGGTCAAAGGCCTGAGCCGTTGCCGGAAGTCAAACCTTACGAGACCTTTACGTACGTCGCGGATACCGAAGGCCTGCGCTCGCCGTTTGAGCCTGATGTGCCGTCCGCGGCAGCTGGCGGTCCGGCGGGTAACGGCCCACGCCCCGATACCAACCGCAGTCGCGAATATTTGGAAGAATTTCCGCTCGATTCGTTCGACATGGTCGGCACGCTCAGTATGGGCGGCAACAATTTCGGTCTGCTACGGGCGCAGGACGGTATCGTCCACCGTGTCCTGCCCGGTAACTACCTCGGTCAAAACGACGGAAAAATCACGTCGATCACTGAATCTGAAATTCAGCTGGTCGAAATTGTTTCAAACGGTATAGGCGGCTATATCGAACGAGAAGTGGCGATAGCCCTTGCGAATTAAGCCATTCGGACATGGCATTGGGAGTACCTAGAATGATGCGCACAACAACAGCGGCGCCCCTTACACGGATCTGGCAGGTATTAGCCGCGACACTGGTGGTCGCCGGTTTGATGCTGGCCGCGCAACCGGCCGAAGCTCAGGATCCAAGTAATGGTCTCAGAGATATACAAGTTCAGGCATTGCCGAACCGAGGCGTTGAGCTTCGTCTGGTAATGAGTGAAGCGGCGCCCGAGCCGATCAGTTTCACGATCGACAACCCGGCCCGGATCGTTCTCGATATTCCGGAGTCGAAACTGCAGGTCGGCACGCGTCGTCAGCAGGTTGACCTCGGTCCGCTCGACACGATCATGATGGCAGAGGCCAATGGTCGTACCCGCGCGGTCCTCAAC